>DATFVA010000238.1:0-8710 GCA_035260565.1 Ignavibacteriaceae bacterium
GCCTTCTCTGGAACTCTGATGCTTGGCGCAGAGGCGGGGATGACGCTTGCAAAAACAGATTACAATAAAGTTCGTCCGGATATTATAGGAAGAGGAGTATTAGAGTATTTCTTCCCTACTACCAATCAGGGAATATTGGGGATAAAAGGTTTTGTATTTGCCGGTTTCCTGGGGGGCGAAGATAATGGTAAAATACCCGGCGTATTCAGAACTAATATTACCGGAATCGGCGGGGATCTTACCTATACATTTTCAATAGAAGAAGCAGTTTTTCCTTATGTTGGTATGGGGGCTTCCTATATGTGGTTCAACCCTAAAGACAATAATGATCACCCCCTTAAGAATAATCTTCTTGGAAAATACACAAAACAGGAAACAATATTCCAGGCTGAACTAGGTTTGAGATTTCTGTTATCGCAATCGATTAACCTGAATCTCGGACTTGGAGCGTTTTTAAGTCCTCATGATAACTGGGATGATTTGGCAACCGGTGGAAATAATGATTATATGGTCACTATAATGGGAGGTATTGCTTATTCATTATTTACAACGTCAGACAGCGATGGCGACGGCATTGAGGATTCTAAGGATATGTGTCCTGATACTCCGCAGGGTGTAACAGTCGATGAATTCGGATGCCCGCTTGATAGGGACGGAGATGGTGTTCCTGATTATAAAGATAAATGCCCGAATACAAAATCGGGGATGGAAGTCGATGAAAACGGCTGTGCAATAGATGCAGATAATGACGGTGTGCCGGATAATCTCGATAAATGTCCTAACACTCCTGCAGGAATTCAGGTAAATGATGAAGGATGTCCGGATACAGACGGTGATGGTGTATTTGACAATAATGATAAATGTCCTGATACACCCCAGGGAGCTGCTGTGGACGAAACCGGATGTCCGAAGGACAGCGATATGGATGGTGTTCCTGATTACAAAGATAAATGTCCCAATACCCCTGCCGGCAAACAAGTCGACGAGGATGGCTGTGCAAAAGCTGATACAGTAGTTAAAAAAATTACTCTCAGCGGAGATACGAATTTTGAATTCAATAAAGCCACCTTGCTGCCGAATGCTTATCCGACTCTTGATAACCTGGCAAAGACAATGAAAGATAACCCGAATACCCGTTGGGAAGTTGATGGTTATACTGATGCAGTGGGTTCAGAATCCTACAATATGGATTTATCACAGAGAAGAGCTCAATCTGTAGTTGATTATCTGATCAATAAAGGTATTGACAGGAACAGGCTTGAAGTCGTTCCTCATGGTGAATCAAATCCGATCGCAACAAACGATACACCTGAAGGAAGAGCTATGAACCGCAGAGTAGAAATAAAAATGATAGAAAAAAATCAATAGAGTCTATCATTACCCTCCTTTAACGGGACGGACGGAATATCCGTCCCTTTCTTATAATGTGCTTTTAATTGACCGTAAAACTCAAACCAGGGTATCGTAACTTCAGGCAAATTGCAGCTTTCCGCTTAGAACCTACTTTTGAGATAAAAACACTTATTAACCCCGACCTTAATACACTATGAAAACGCATTGAATACGCTGTGAATACGCTCTGAATACGCTTTGAAAGCGCTTTGAATACGCTGTAAACCCAATATACCTGAGGTCAAACACTCTCGCAAAGCTGTTCTTGTTTATTGATCAGTTATAATAGTGACTTCAAAACAATAGCGGTTTAATCCATTTAAATATTATCTAAAACCTGAATTATTTTGTTATCGTGATTTAATTTAGATGGGACCCTGGATTCCAAAATAGGACTTTTCTTAAACCTTCGAACTTAAACTTGAACTACATTGAACGTAGGGACCCTTTAATATCTCCTCTATCGATCAATTTGGTTGATACTCTTGCCTATTTGAGTTAATTTTATTGACTTAACTAATTAAAAATGAGGTGCTCATGTTTGATGATAAATATAAATTTACCTGTGTAGATCGGTTTCTTAATTATGTGAAATACGATACTCAATCAGATGAAGATTCTACTTCATTCCCTTCAACTGAAAAACAGAAAGTTCTATCGAAAGACCTGGCGGCAGAGCTGAAAAAGATGGGATTAAAAGATGCTCATATGGATGAGTATGGATATGTAATGGCTACCCTACCTTCAAATAGTGATAAAAATGTTCCTCCAATTGGATTTATCGCCCATGTTGATACCTCTCCGGCTGTTACCGGGGCAGGAGTGAATCCGGTTATCCATAAAAATTACAAGGGCGGTGATATTAAGCTTCCTAAGGATCCATCCCAGGTAATTTTGGAGAGTGAAAATCCTGATTTGAAGAATATGAATGGATTTGATATTATCACCACTGATGGAACTACACTTCTTGGTGCGGATAATAAATCAGGTGTCGCTGAAATTATGGATGCCGTAAATTACTGGCTTACTCACCCTGAAGTTAAGCATGGTCCTGTTAAAATTTGTTTTACACCCGATGAGGAAGTGGGAAGAGGAACTGAGAAATTCGATGTAGAAAAATTCGGTGCAAAATATGCTTATACAGTAGATGGCCAGAGCAGGGGAGAGGTTGAATCTGAAACATTCAGTGCAGATGCGGTTAATATTAAAATTCACGGGAAGAATATACATCCCGGTTACGCCAAAGGAATAATGGTTAATGCAGTGAGAGTTGCCTCGGAATTTATAGAAAGTCTCCCTAAAGATAAACTTTCGCCTGAAACTACCGAAGGCCGCGAGGGTTATGTTCATTGTACTTCCATTAATGGCAACGAAGAACTTGCAACATTAAAATTTATCATCAGAGATTTTGAAACTTCCAAACTGAAAGAGTATGAAGAACTGTTAAAAAGTCTGGCTGAAAAGACCGTTAAAAAGTATCCTGCTGCCAAACTTGATTTTGAGGTGATCGAACAATATCGCAACATGAAGGAAATACTGGTAAAGCATCCCCAGGTAACCGATTATGCTGAGCAGGCGATGAAGAATCTGAACATTGAACCAATTATGCACCCGATCCGCGGCGGTACGGATGGTTCAAGACTTTCATTTATGGGACTTCCTTGTCCTAATATCTTTGCCGGTGAACATAGCTTTCATTCAAAAGTCGAATGGGTTGCAATACAGGATATGGAAATGGCTGTAAGAGTGATTATCGAAATAGCTGAGATCTGGGAATCAAAATCATAAAGAGTTTGAATTTTTAGCATTAAGATGGAAACGAAATATTAGCAATTGATTGAAGATGATTAAGAATAACAGACAACGAATGACAAACACCAAACCTGAACTTATGGCCCCCGCAGGAAATAAAACCATGCTTACAGCAGTGGTAAATGCAGGGGCCGATGCTGTATACTTCGGCGTTGAAAAACTGAATATGCGTGCAAAAGCTTCCAACTTCAGGACGGATAACCTGCTGGAACTGACCTCCTTGTGTAAGGAAAGAGATGTAAAGACCTACCTTACTCTCAACACAATAATTTATGAGGAAGAACTTCCTCAGCTTCGTGAAATTGTTCTTAAGGCAAAGGAAGCAGGGGTCGATAGAATAATCTGCTGGGACTTTTCAGTAGTCCAGCTGTGTAAAGAATTAGAAATGCCTTTTTGTATTTCCACCCAGGGATCAGTGTCCAATTCTCTTGCTGCCGGGTTCTATAAAGATCTTGGTGCCGAGAGAATAGTGCTTGCCAGAGAATGCACGTTGGAGGATATTAAAAAAGTCAGGGCATTTACAGATCTTGAAATTGAAGTATTTATACACGGAGCAATGTGCATAGCAGTAAGCGGCCGGTGCTTTATGAGTCACCATTTATTCGATAAGAGTGCTAACCGCGGTGAATGTATTCAGCCCTGCAGAAGAGAATATGAAGTTTATGATCCGACGATCGGTAAAAGTATGATAGTAGGTGAAGATTATATTTTATCTCCCGAAGATTTATGTACTATAGGCTTTATTGACCAGCTGATTGAAGCCGGTATCGATTCATTTAAAATTGAAGGAAGAAAAAGAAGTCCTGAGTATGCTGCTGCCGTTACCGCTGCCTACCGTAAAGCCATTGATCTTTATTATGAGGGAAAGTTAACGCAGGAAATTAAAACTGAATTGTTAAAGGAGCTTGAAAAAGTATTCAACCGGGGATTTTCCACCGGCTTTTATTTTGATACTCCCGGTTCTGAAGAATATGCCGGCATTTACGGAAGCAGGGCAAATACACGGAAAGAGTTCCTCGGCAGGGTTGTAAATTATTATAAACAGGCCGGCGTTGTATATATTTCAATTGAGACCGGTATTCTGAGAGAAGGAGACGAAATATATATAATCGGGGAAACTACAGGCGTGGTTCGGATTAAAGTAGATAATATCTTACAAGAAGATAATAATAAAGTACAGTCGGCATCAAAAGGAGAAAAGGTAACTTTCAGTTGTGCGGAACTTGTCCGTCCGCGCGATGCAGTGTATATTATAAAACAGGTTCAGGTTAAAAAAGCTGACCATTTACAATTTAGCTCTTAGTTCTTCCGCATTTTCTATGTAAAGTTCCAAACTGTCTTTTATTATCTTATACGCTATTTCCTTTCCAAGGAAATCTTTAACTAGCACAACTTTCTGTTCAAGTTTTTTATAATCCTCAAAGAATCTTTTTAATTCAACCACAGTATGAGGGGGAAGTTCGTTTATGTCATTTATATAGTTAACTGACATATCATTTTTTGCAACTGCAATTATCTTATCATCAACCTGCTCTTCATCGGTCATATGCATAACTCCTATAACCTTACTCTCGATTATGCATAAAGGATCAACGTCGATTGAACAGATAACCAGGATGTCAAGCGGATCCTTATCGTCACAGTATGTCTGCGGAATGAATCCATAATTAGCAGGATAGTGAACTGAAGAAAACAGAACACGGTCAAGCCTCAATAATCCGCTTACTTTATCCAGCTCATATTTCGCCTTTGAGCCTTTCGGTATCTCAATAATACTATTTACTATTTCCGGAACATCTTTGCCCGGATTTACAGAGTGCCAGGGATTGCTTACCAGCTTCATATATTCCTTTTTAATTCTTTTAATATCTGCTGAAATTATGATTTAAAAAGACTAAATAAAATTCAAATAACATCATTTTGATAAGCATCATCAAATCTTTATTTTTGTCAACGATTTAATGTTTTTGTCACCCTTAATCAGACGTTATTATGAGACTCAGTAAATCCTTTGTTCCGACTTTAAAAGAAGTACCCAGTGATGCTGTTGTTACCAGTCATATTTTAATGCTTCGTGCAGGTATGATCCGGATGCTTGCAGCGGGTATTTATTCTTTTCTGCCTGTAGGGTACCGTGTAATAAGGAAGATATCCGAAATTATCCGGGAGGAAATGAATGCTATTGGGGGACAGGAATTTCATCTGCCTGCATTAAATCCTAAGGAGATATGGGAGGAATCAGGAAGGGTTGAGGCATTCGGGGATATACTTTTCCAGATTGTAAACCGTGAATATGTGCTTGCACCTACTCATGAAGAAATAATGACATTCCATGCAAGAAATGTTCTTAAATCATATAAGGATATGCCGCAGATCTGGTATCAGATCCAGACTAAGTTCAGGAATGAATCGAGACCGAGAAGCGGGGTAATACGCGGACGGCAGTTCCTGATGAAGGATGCATACTCATTCGACATTTCTCCTGCAGGACTCGATCATTCTTACAGCCTGCACGACAAGGCTTACAGAAATATATTCGACCGCTGTCATTTATCATATTTTGTTGTTGGTGCCTCCAGCGGTGCAATGGGCGGCTCGGGCTCAGAAGAATTTATGGTTAAATCCGATGCCGGTGAGGATACTGTTGCTCACTGCGAAAATTGCGGGTATGCTGCCAACCTTGAAGTAGCAACTTCAAAAACAGATGGTAAAGCAAGAAGCGAAAAGAGTGAAGAAATAAAAAAGATTCACACTCCAAATGTAAAATCGATTGACGAACTTTGTGAGTTCCTTAAAATTGATGAGACGCAATGTGCAAAGTCAAGGGTATATATACACGCCGGCAGTGCAGTTCTTGTTCTAATGCTTGGAAATGAAGAAGTAAACGAAGCCAAGCTTGAAAGAGCCTTGGGGGGTGCCGTTCGTCCTGCTCACACAGAGGAACTTGTAGAGATTACTGGTGCTGAAGCCGGCTCAATTGGTCCGGTAGGATATAAGGGAAGAATTATTGCCGATCTGAGACTTAAAGATGCGAATAATCTTTTCAGCGGAGCAAATGAAACAGATTATCACCTTGGCGGAATCGATTTGAAAAGAGATGTTAAGGAAATTGAATATTATGATCTGCGGTCAATTAATTCCGGAGAAAGCTGTCCCCGGTGTGAACATAAGCTGGAAGTTTTTACAGCAATCGAACTTGGGCATATCTTTAAGCTTGGAACAAAATACTCCGTGTCAATGGGTGCAAACTTCCTGGATGAGAACGGCAAGGAGCATCCTATCATAATGGGCAGTTATGGTATCGGTGTTGAACGTGTAATGGCCTGCTATATCGAGCAGCATCATGATGAGTACGGAATGATATGGGATAAAACGCTGGCGCCTTTTAATATTCACTTAATGGGACTGAATATGAAGAAGGCTGAAGTTATTGAAACCTGTGATAAACTTTATAGTGATCTGACTGCTGCCGGTCACGAAGTTTTATTTGATGACCGGATTGATGCGCAAGCCGGGTTTAAGTTTAAGGATGCCGATCTTTTAGGAATGCCTGTGCAGATTATTGTCGGGGATAAAAAGCTAAAGGAATCCAAAGTTGAAATTAAAATCCGCAGTACCGGGGAACGATTTGATATTCCTGTTAATGAAATATTAGACAAAATTAAAAACATTATAGGCTGATGTTAGTTAAATGATTAGAGTCTGGTCGGATGAAGAAATAAGATATTTAAAGAAATATTACAAAAGTAAGGGTCCTACTTTTGTTGCCGGAAAATTAGGTAAAAATCGTGATTCTGTTATGGCGAAGGCCGCGAGGTTGCAAATCAGCTATAATGATACCCGGGGCTGGAGTGTCTGGGAAGACAACTATCTTAAGAGGCATTACCGCGACAGGAAAAGGTCATCCATAGCAAAAACTCTAAAGAGAACCATCTCATCGATTCAGAACCGGGCGAAATACCTGGGTTTGACCAATCCCATGGCTCCAAGATGGACAGAAAAAGAAAAAAATCTCCTGCGAAGTTTATATCCCGATAGAAAACATTCACTCGATAAAATCTCTGAAATATTAAATAGAACACCTGCCGGTATTCTTCAGCAGGCACAGATACTGAAAATCAGCAGACCAATCAAGGATCATGTCTGGTCGAAACAGGAAGAAAACTATCTTATTAAAAATTATAAAAACAAAACCGCAAGGGAACTTGCAAAAGAACTAAGTGTAACTATAAGCGCTGTTAGTCATAAGGCGATGAGACTTGGATTGAAACAGCGTAAAAAAGGAAGGCCCTGGACCGAAGAAGAAAGAGAGTATATCAGACAGAATTATAGAAAAATCCCTTCCAGGGAAATAGCTGCAAAATTGAACAGGAGCATAGATTCTATTATTAACAGTGCCGGACCTCTTGGGATAAGCGCCGGACTTCCGCTCCCCTGGTCAGACAAAGAAAAAGATTATGTAAAGAAACATTATGGCAATATTCCTCTGGAAAAAATTGCCGGGGAAATAAAGAGAAGTGAAAATGCAGTAGTTGCAATGGCAGTTAAATTAAACCTCACAAAGAATAGAAAAAGGAAGAAGCAATAACATATTCTGCAATCAGAATTGCAGTATTCTCCTCGAAATTACTTAATCAGAAGCATCTTTTTTGATTGAACAAATTCTCCGGCGCCTAAAACATAGAAATAAATTCCGCTGGCCAGATTGCCGCCATCAAATTTAATATTATACCTTCCTGCAGTCTTTTCTTCATTAACCAGGGTCTCAATTTCATTTCCCAGGACATCATAAACTTTAATAGATACTAAAACCGGGTGAGAAATTTTGTATGCAATGTATGTTTCCGGATTAAATGGGTTTGGGTAATTTTGAAAAAGGGTAAAATTATCCGGCGGAATAAAATCATCATCAGAAATTGCAGTAATCTGTGTCCCGTATTCAATGCTGTCAATCCTTGCATATCTCAAAGTTTTAGAGAAGTAGGCTAATTCCCAGGCCCAGGTACCAATTAATCCTAATCCTTTTCCTAAGGTATATGTAACGGCAGGAATATCGGATTCATCCTGAAAATTCTTGAAATCGGTTGCCAGGTTCCAGATAGTATCCTGGTATACATCAGTACATATTGTCTGAAAATAATTACCGCCTCCGAAACTATGTCCGGATAATGAACCAGCAAAAATATCACCGGAATCGGCAAGAAGACTATCTGATAGGAATTCATTTTCCGGGAAAACGGGTTCGGTAGTATATATGTATACGCAGGCTGTTGAAGTATCAACTCTTTCAAATAATTTTCCAATATATCCGTCAAACGGGATACTTTTCCTTAATAATACTTTATAGGACTTTCCATTGGACATTAAGGTGTCCCCAGCCACCTCCAAAGAGTAAAAGGATGAATCTTCTTCATAAGGATTATAACTAAGATAATAATCCATATACTCCCAGTAATCACCATTTTGAAGAGGATAATACTTTAAAGCTTCAGACAGAGTATCCTGC
>DATFVA010000239.1:0-3018 GCA_035260565.1 Ignavibacteriaceae bacterium
AATAACCCGTCAATCAGGAAAGATGCAATTACAAATTTACTAATAGGACTTCAATCAGATAATTTTGGTTTAAGGACAAGCTCCGCATTCATGCTTGGTGAAGTTAAAGCGGAAGAAGCCGTTCTTCCTCTAATGAGAATGCTGCGGACAGAAGAAAGTGAAGATGCAAGGATAGTGGCAGCCCTGGCACTTTACAAAATCGACAATCCTAAAGGGATTTTTGCAGTGAGCCAGGCTAAAAGGTTCGACAATAGTGAAAGAGTCAGGAAAATGTGCGCCAATTTTTATAATGAAACATTGAAAATAAAATATGGCATAAATGAAAGTTATAGCGACAGCAGTGAAGTAGCAATAAGGTAAATTGTTCCTTCATAAATCAGAACCTCCTCTAAACCGGGATTGCCCATCCCGGTTTTTTTATGTAATAATCAGCAAATGACAAGGTAGAATAATTATATTATGCACTCAATTTTATGCATTTATATAAAGAAGAAATAAAGAAAACCCTGAACCTGGCATACCCGGTAATTATCGGTCAGCTTGGTTTCATAATGATGGGTGTAGTCGACAGTATTATGGTCGGGAGTGTCGGTGCTGTCCCTCTGGCAGCAGCATCTATAGGGAATAGTCTCTTTATTCTCATCTCGATAGTAGGACTTGGTATTTCTATTTCAGTGACACCCCTGGTGGCAATTGCGGTAGGAGGGAAGCGTTATGAAGAATGCGGGGTCCTTTTCCGTCAGTCCCTTTTAATCAACGTTGTTGCCGGAGTTATTATTGCTCTTCTGATCTGGGGCAGTTCATTCCTTCTGGTCTACATAGATCAGCCTCCTGAAGTTGTCTCACAGGCTCAGTCGTATGCCAGGCTGCTGGGCATCTCTGCCATTCCGGCTATGATCTTTTCCTCCTATAAACAGTTTATTGAGGGATTTTCGGTCATGCGCCCTGCTATGGTTGTTGTGCTGCTTGCCAACTTGATAAATGCTTTATTTAACTGGGTATTAATATTTGGGAATGCAGGATTTCCACGGCTTGAACTCAATGGGGCGGGTTGGGCAACTTTCGCTTCCCGGGTATTCATGTCGTTTGTACTTATGATTTATGTAATGCGCTCAAAAGGCTTTAAGGCCTATGATGTAACCTTTAATTTCAAAAGCATTAACGTTAAAATTATAAAGAAAATACTTGCATTAGGTTTACCGAGTGGGATTCAGTATTTCTTTGAAGTTGGAGCCTTTTCCTTTGCGGTCGTGATGGTTGGATGGCTTGGCACCTATCAGCTGGCAGCACATCAGATAGTCATAAATTTAGCTTCGGTTTCCTTTATGTGTGCCCTTGGAGTGTCTGCAGCAGGGAGCATCAGGGTGGGGAATGCTGTCGGCCGTAAAAACGTCGCTGAAATCAGGAGAGCCGGGTTTACAGCCATTATCATTTCAGCTTCAATCATGGGTACCTTCGGAATTATATTCATAATATTTAGAAAAGTGCTGCCTTCTTTTTACATAGATAATCCGGCGGTAATTTCATTTGCTTCTTCAATTTTAATTATTGCGGCACTGTTCCAGGTTTCTGATGGGGTTCAGGCTGTCGGTATCGGCGTCCTGCGCGGACTAACAGACGTAAAAGGACCTACCCTTATAACTTTTATCGCTTACTGGGTGCTGGCATTGCCCATCGGATACGTGTTGGGATTTACTTTTAATTATGGCATTGTAGGAGTCTGGATTGGATTGTTCCTGGGACTAACCGCCTCCGCTTTGCTTCTTACCCTACGGTTTAATGTAAAAAGCAGACATATAATTAATGTTTAATATGTAAATTTGAGAAACTTCATATCAAACAGTTGTGAGTTTACTTAAATGAAAACATTGGGACTTATCGGCGGAACCACCTGGGTATCAACAATTGATTATTACAGGCTGATTAATAAACAGATTAATGAAAGGCTGGGCGGATTGAATTCAGCGAGGATGCTGCTTTATTCTGTGAACTTTGCAGAATTCAATCCTCCTACTGATCCTGCAGAATGGGGAGGTCTCACCGGCAAGTTTATTGAGATAGCACAAACTCTGCAGAAAGCCGGGGCCGACTGTATTGTCTTCTGTGCAAACACGCCTCACCTGATATCTGATCCAGTGCAGAAAAATATAAATGTACCAATAATCCACATCGCAGAAGAAACTGCAAAAGTAATTGCGGAATCTCAACTGAGAAAAGTCGGTCTGCTTGGAACGAGAATTACAATGGAACAATCCTTTTATAAAGATAAGCTGCTCCAATACGGCATAACGACATTAATCCCAGAATACGAGGAACGGTGTTTCATACATTCGTCAATTCTTGATGAGATGGCAAAGGATATCTTTAAAGAAGAAACACGTGAAAGATATCTGAGAATAATAACTAAACTTGTTCAGGAAGGGGCGGAGGCGATTGTGCTGGGCTGTACAGAGATCCCTATTCTTATCAAACAGAAAGATTCCCCCGTACCTCTTTTTGATACCACACTGATCCATGCTTCCGCTATAGTAAATTTCGCATTGAGTAATTAGTGAAATCATCATTGAAATAGATGGTGATAAATATGCAGCCGATTGGCCATTCTCTTAATTATCCCGGTCTACCCGATTTTTCACCCTGCCTCACCTTAAGGCTATCTAAAGAATAATAATGGGGGAACGAATGGGATTAGATGATGTATTTGATGCGAGAAGGGAACCCCAGAATAGCAAAATTTATTAAAAATAATCCGATTTAGAACTGTAGTAATAAAAGGGATTTGCTGTTAATCATGCATCAAATTCAAGCTGATAAAATAACATTAAAAATCTTTAACAATTAAACAGAATAGAGCTAAATTAGAAGGTGAAAGAAAAAACTACTTTGTAAGAAGAGGAAAATCGAATTTCATTCAATGGATTGCAGTTTTTAGCAGTAAGGTAGGAGCAGGAGACCTCGGCTTGGTCCTTGAACATTCTCATATAGTTCAACCCGACATAATGAGTAAGTAAAACTTCA
>DATFVA010000240.1:0-2228 GCA_035260565.1 Ignavibacteriaceae bacterium
TGAAGTTTTAAGTTGAATAGAATAGTTAATTATCAAAATTTTCAGTCTGAGTTAAAGCTCAAAAATATTCGTTAAGTGAATATATTTTTGACCAATATAATAAGCAAATTATTAAAATGTTAAATTGATATAATAATCTCTTTGCTGTATATTAACATTTCAAATCGGAAAACAATTGACAAGAAAAAAACTAAAATTTATAAATATTCTATGTTCATCTGAGTATTTTTAGCCGCTCAAAGAGTGGCTATTTTTTTGTCTGAACTTATTTGAAAGGCTGCGGATTAATGAAAGAAGCACGATTGGTCCTACAGGACGGAGCAGAATTTATTGGCAGAAGTTTCGGCTACGAGGGGAATACAAATGGTGAAGTAGTATTTAATACGGGAATGGTCGGTTACCCTGAAACAATGACCGACCCGTCATACCGGGGACAAATACTTGTATTTACTTATCCGCTGATAGGAAATTACGGTGTGCCCGGAGAAGAAAAAGAAAACGGGATGCTTAAGAATTTTGAGTCCGATGCTATTCACTGCCGTGCACTTATCGTCTCTGATTATTCTGAAGATTACTCGCACTGGAATGCTGTAAAATCTCTCGGCGTATGGATGAAAGAGCAGAAAATCCCCGGAATTACCGGTATTGATACAAGAATGCTTACAAGGAGATTAAGAGACCGGGGAACAATGTCTGGAAAAATAATCATCGATGAAAACTCTGATCCCGGTTTCCAGGATATAAATAAACTTGATCTGGTGGGCGAGGTTTGTGTGAAAGAACCTGTCGAATATTCACGCAATGGAAAGAGGGTTGTGCTGGTTGACTGCGGGACAAAGAATAACGTTATCCAGGCATTCCTTGGACGTAATATTTCGGTCCTACGCGTTCCTTATGATTATGAATTCCAAAAGGAAAAATTGGATGGAATAGTTCTGTCAAATGGCCCGGGCGATCCGAAAATGTGTACAACAACGATTGAAAATGCACGGAAAGCAATGCAGAGGAATATACCTATACTGGGAATCTGTCTCGGGAGTCAGATACTCGGACTCGCTGCGGGAGCGAATACATATAAATTGAAATACGGACACCGGGGACATAATCAGCCGTGTAATGAAACAGGTACAAAAAGAACTTATATAACTTCACAAAACCATGGGTATGCAGTCGAGACAGAAACTCTGCCTGAAGACTGGCGTGAATGGTTCGTGAATGATAATGACGGGACGAATGAAGGTATAATCCATATCTCCAAACCTTTCTTTGCCGCTCAGTTTCACCCTGAAGCTTCTCCCGGTCCCGATGACAGTGAATTCATCTTTGATATGTTTGTGAGGGCGCTCTAAAGCTGTAAAGCCGAACGCTGTTCGGCTTATGAAACTGTAAGCCAAACGCTGTTCGGCTTAAAAAGCCGCTGTTCGGCTCATATATAAAATCCATCAATAAATTTTAATGATGTATGATAAAAAAGTATAAACCTAAAAAAGTTTTGATCATCGGATCAGGAGCGCTTCAGATCGGGCAGGCGGGTGAGTTTGATTATTCCGGCAGCCAGGCAATTAAAGCGCTTAAGGAAGACGGAATATTTACGGTTTTAATTAATCCCAATATCGCAACGATTCAGACTTCAGAAAACTTTGCGGATAAAGTTTACTTCCTCCCGATCAAAACAGAGTTTGTAGAAAAAATAATTCAGAAAGAGCAGCCCGATAGTATACTGCTTCAGTTTGGGGGACAGACAGCTCTTAATGTTGGCGTTGACCTATATGATAAAGGGATCCTTGAAAAGCATAATGTTAAAGTTCTCGGAACTCCTGTCGGGGTAATCAAAGATACGGAGGACAGGCTGCTCTTTGCGGACAGGGTAAAAGAGATAGACCTTAAAGTGGCAGATAGTAAAACGGCACAGTCAGTTGACGAAGCTATATCAGCTGCAGAAGAGATAGGCTTCCCTGTAATGGTGCGTATTGCTTATGCACTTGGCGGATTGGGCTCCGGTATAGTGAACACTAAAGAGGAATTGATAGAGAAAGCACGCAGGGCTTTTGCCTTTACTAATCAGATCCTGATAGAAGAATCGCTTTACGGCTGGAAGGAAGTCGAGTACGAAATCGTACGCGACAGGTTTAATAACTGCATCACTGTATGTTCGATGGAGAACATGGACCCTATGGGAATACATACAGGGGACAGTATTGTAATAGCTCCCGTCCAGACGCTCTCAG
>DATFVA010000241.1:0-4171 GCA_035260565.1 Ignavibacteriaceae bacterium
CCTCTGAAGTTTATCCGTTTGCAAAGACCGGGGGACTTGCGGACGTTGCCGGAGCCTTGCCGATAGACATTGCAAAACTCGGAAACGAAGTGAAGGTATTTATGCCTAAGTACAACTTTGTGGATGACGACAAATACGATATTAAATACTGCTGGGATATCGGAGAGATACCGGTCAGGGTAAATGGAACAATCAGGTTCATGCATTTACACCAGGCAAAACTTCCGGACTCAAATGTGGAAATTAATTTTATCGATTGTCCTCATTATTTCTTCCGGGGGCAGGTATACACTAACGATCCCGACGAAGATGAAAGGTTCATTCTTTTCAGTAAAGGTGTTATTGAAGTATTGCAGCGCCTGAAATGGGCTCCTGATATAATTCATTGCAACGACTGGCAGACAGGGCTTCTGCCCCTTTTTGTAAAGGATAATTATAAATGGGACCGCATGTTTGAGCATACTGCCTTTCTGTTTACCATTCACAATATAGGATACCAGGGAATCTTTTCCTCAAAGTCAATCTTTGCAGCAGAGATACGTGAGGATCTCTTTTACCCCGGGGGGCCGGCTGAACTGAATGGAGATGTTAATTTTATGAAAATCGGTATTCTATTTTCTGAGATTATAAATACCGTTAGTCCAACATATGCAAAGGAAATTCTGACTCCTGAATATGGAGCGGGACTGGAAAGTATTCTGCAAGCCCGTAAGAGCGATCTTTACGGAATATTAAATGGGGTTGATTACAAAACCTGGGATCCTGCGAATGATAAACTTATTCCCTTCCGGTATACTCCCGACTACCTCTCGGGTAAAATACATAATAAGAAATATCTCCTTGAACATTTTCAAATTGACTTTGATGAATCTATCCCGCTAATAGGGATAGTATCAAGACTGGTTTCACAGAAAGGTTTTGATATAGTAGGTGATGTCATTAGCCGGTTAATGAACCTGGAGGCCCAATGGATGGTGCTCGGCAGCGGGGACAGTAAATTTGAGGAAATGTTTAATGCCATTGCGCATAATAACAGTGATAAGGCTGCCGTATATATCGGCTACAATAATGAGATCTCGCATCTGGTTGAAGCCGCATCCGACATATTTTTAATGCCTTCCCTCTACGAACCATGCGGCTTAAACCAGATTTACAGCCTGAAGTATGGAACGGTACCCGTCGTCAGAAAAACAGGCGGATTAAATGACACTGTGCAGGACTGGCATGAAGTTAAATCCGCAGGTGGGGAGGAAACAGGAACGGGGTTCACATTTGAGGATTACACCGGCCATGCTCTATACACAACCCTTGTAAGGGCAATTGATACTTTTCATAATAAACCGGTCTGGAAGAAAATTCAAAAAAATGGTATGAGCAGAGTTTATTCGTGGCAGAACGCAGCTGAATCATATCTTGACTTATATCAAAAAGCTGCCTTAAAACTGTGAAGTGATGTACTTAACTGACTTAGCCTGACTTTATGCTTACTATATAATCGACACGATTAAATAGAACAAGCAAGGAAGGAGAACTCAGCAATGAAACGTACATTACGGCTAAGTTTAATATTAATTTTATTGTTTTTTACAGCCGGCTATGCGCAGATAACTATCACCCAGGAAGACGTTGCAAGCTGGCTTAATATAGGGAACACCTTAAACGCCCATTCTGATACAACCACTCAGATGATAGATATCGGAACTCCCGGTGCGCAAATGTCGTGGGATTTTTCAGCAATAAACGCTGACGTAAATTATGACGTTCAGATAATAAACCCCTCACGTACCGAGTTTGATACAAGTTATACTGCAGCCAATATAACAAGCTACTACCAGGATGAAATAAGCGGGCTGCCATATGAGCACTGGCTCTATTATAATTTAAATCAGCTGAATCTGCTGCGTTATGGAGATATTAAAAGACAGCCTCAGGTGCCGGATATTACACAGACGGTTTATTCCCCGGCGAGGATCGACTATGCATTCCCGCTGGTTTACAACAATAGCTGGAATCAAACCCTTGATGGCAGGGTTGTTTTATGGCATGACGGACTTCCTACAACAATTGAATCCGCTACCTTTATGATTACCGTGACAATTGATAGTTACGGAAACCTTACAATGCCTGATGGTTCAAGTGAAGATGCTTTAAGGATAAAATATGACACCAGGAAAGAAATCCAGAGAGATTATTCACGACAGATAACTTATCTCTGGCTTACTGCATCCGGCAGACGATTTATGGTAGTGACAAATGATACGACCGGTGCCGGCGGACAGATAACAGCGGAGCATATTTCCTGGGAAATTCCGGCTAATTTAACAGAGGTTTCAACCGACCCTATTACACCTCAAAATTTTGACCTCTCACAAAATTATCCTAACCCGTTTAACCCATCGACTAAAATAAATTATCAGCTGCCTGCTGGAGGCAAGGTTGTAATAAAAATTTATAATTCGATCGGGAAAGAGGTACAGACATTAATTAACCGGAACCAGTCGGCAGGTGCCCATACTGCATTATTTGACGCTTCCGCACTCCCCAGCGGAATTTATTTTGCCAGGATGAGAGCAGGAAATTTTAACAAGGTCATTAAAATGACGCTGCTGAAATAACGACATTTGTCGCCTCAGAAAAGGTTAAATTAATAAAAACAACTGAGCTGAGAAATGAAGGTTAGGAGAAGATTGTAAAAGTATAGTGAATTAATACAAGAGAGTAAAAAAGATAAAACAAGGAGAGAGAATTTAAGGCTGGTTATAGAAAGGAGCAGTTACAGGGAGCATATAAAAAAAACAGTAAAGAAGCATTCAGAGCCTCTGGCAGCTTTGATGGCGAAGATCACGTAATCAAAATTGTTCAATCAGGAGACATTTGTTCAAGTCTGCTGGATTGTTCCTCAGGTTGAATCATCACACATCCTTTAAAAATAGAAAGGGCTGCCCATTCAATTTTGATTTAAATAAATATTTTAATTATACTATCAGCAAATCTACAGGGTGAAATATGAAAATATATTTCCGTTTCCTTTTCACGGTAGTATTGTTTGTATATTCAGGCTGCAGAGAGAATGATTCAACCAGTCCCGATGAGAACAACCAGTCCGAAGCACAAGTAACCGAAGCAGGTGAATTTATGTCTCCTGCCGCGGGGGACGTGTGGGTCAGGGGAGCTACTTACACCATCAAATGGAAAGAATTTGCGCCTGAGTATAACGTAGATATGATACTGCTGAAAAACAAAAAATATTATCCCGTAGTGATACTGACCAATGCTTCTAACCTGGGAACACTTACCTGGAAAGTACCGAATGATGTAATTCCCTCTACTTATTACCAATTGAAACTGATAAATAGTTCTTCACCCGATCACTTTATATACAGCAGTCCTTTCGTGATTAAATAATAACGATGAGAATGAAAACGGTTAATAGTAATAACCTATTGAGAAATAAAAATAAACATTGCCAAGAGAAATCGGGTTATCAGGAAGATTCTTAAACAAAAAACTTCTGCCGACAGAAAAGTCAGCCGGACCAACCGGAGTATCAAACGACAGGGAAATACCTACGCCATGTCTTAATTCTTTAAATTTGATCTGGTCCTGCACTTCCCAGGTCGAACCCAGGTCATACCTCATTTTAAAATATGTATCAAAGAAAATGTCAACCGGAAGCTTGTACCTGTATTCCAGTGAAGAGAGAAATATCTGTCTGCCTCTGAATTCGTCAGCTCTCATACCGTAGAATGAATCCTGTCCCCCCAGCGAGTATTCTTCGCTTAGCGGAAGAGTCTTATCTGCAAAGCCCATTACCACTTTTGGAGAGAATGTACTTACATCATTTATGGTAAAATAACTTTTATATTGAAAATCAAAATTCGTATAGCCTACATCCCCGCCAAGAATTTTCTGGGCCACCTCATATTCGGCGTTAAAGTAAAATCCCCTTTCCGGGTAGGGATATTTATCCTGGGTATCTATAGTCGAACTGGCTTTCAGGCTCACGATTTTAATTTTAAACGGATTTATCGGCTGATCTATCTTGTTCTTTATTTCATCATACTTGTATTTGCCGGTAAGAATCAGGTTCCCGAACCGTTCTACCTGTGTGCCGAGAGAAAGAGATGCGCCATAATATATCTGCCTGTATTCTCCAAAGGCACTCCGGGAA
>DATFVA010000242.1:0-2057 GCA_035260565.1 Ignavibacteriaceae bacterium
CGGAATCGGCAAATAAGAAATGGCAAACTGAAAGAATTCATTTGCAGGGAACAACCCGGGGCAACGTAAATTCCCGGCTCAACTTTGCATCCGCAGAGAGAGAGTTAAATATCGTGCCAAAGTAAATGAGAAACTGAACCATTATTCCCCGCTCAGTATTTAATATGCATTCCGCCTGTACTGAATCCCGCAATTATTATGACAGATATTAGTTAATGCAGGCATCAAAGTCAAATCATAAAAACTCACACTTTAATGTGCCTCCGCTCCGGGCTTAGGTTTAGTATCCGCATCATCTGCTGCGAATGCTAAGCCGATTCGCGGCTGTTTTGCAAATTAAAACTGCCCGCCTTATCTTCACAACAGAGTCTTTACAATTTCCTTAATTATAATATCCCGACAAAAGGTTCTGTAATATGAATCCTATATTTCAAACGATATTTACAAGATTTGCTTTAAGTGATAAGAAGGGAAAAGTGGATGAGGACAGTATCATCAGGGAAATTGATTTGATGAAACTGAGACTGATTCAGTTTTTCAAGGAATTCGTACTTATAACTGCCGGGTTTCTGCTTGCCGGGTTTGGGTTAAAAGGTTTCCTGCTGCCAAATTCATTTATCGATGGGGGAGTAACGGGAATTTCTCTGCTTATCTCCGAAGTTACTGGTTTTGAACTTTCCGTTTTACTTATAATAATAAATCTTCCTTTTATAATTCTGGGGTTCAAACAGATCGGGCCGCAATTTGCTGTTAAAAGCATTCTTGCAATTATAGGTTTAGCGCTTGCAGTTTATTTTATTGATTACCCTGTAGTAACTTCAGATAAGCTCCTGGTTGCGGCATTTGGCGGTTTTTTTCTCGGGGCAGGGATCGGATTAACCGTAAGGGGCGGGGGCGTACTTGACGGAACAGAGGTTCTTGCAATTTACCTGAGTAAGAAATCGGGACTTACAATCGGAGATATTATTCTGATTTTTAATGTCTTAATATTTGCTGTCGGTGCTTATGTTTTATCCGTTGAGGTTGCTCTTTACGCAATCCTGACATACTACGCGGCTGCAAAGACCGTTGATTTTATTATTGAGGGGATCGAAGAGTATACCGGCATCACAATCATATCCGACAGAAGTGAGAAAATACGGAAAATGATAACTGAAGATCTCGGTCACGGCACTACTATATATAAGGGAGAAAAAGGTTATGCTCCCGACGGAGGTGAATTAAAGCCTGTCGATATTATTTATACAGTTGTAACCAGACTGGAGATTGCGCGTCTTCAAAATGAAATTGATATGATCGATCCTTCAGCATTCATAATCAAAAATAACATTAAGGATACCAAAGGCGGAATGATTAAAAGATTGAATTCCGCAAAAATGAAATAAGCGAATTATCTACGAGGAAAAAATGAATGAACCTGTTATTGTAGAAAGTACATTTAACGTACCGGCTGAAAAAGTGTGGAAGGCAATTACTGATAAAGATGAAATGAAAAAATGGTACTTTGATCTGAAGGAGTTCAGACCCGAACCGGGATTTGAATTCAGGTTTTCAGGCGGACCCAGTGAAGATAAACAGTACCTGCACATTTGTAAAATAACGGAAGTTATTCCCGGCAGAAAGCTTTCTCACAGCTGGCGGTACGACGGATATGAGGGAATTTCTTATGTTACCTTTGAACTTTTCCCGGAAGGTGATGAAACCCGGCTGAAACTAACGCATAGCGGACTGGAAACTTTTCCTGAAAATAATCCTGATTTTGCAAAAGAAAATTTTGCGGCCGGCTGGCAGGAGATTATAGGAAGCAATCTTAAGAATTATCTCGGATAAGGGTATGATGAAAATTGTGGATGTTCATTAAGAGCTATTCAGCAATCGTGAAAAGAGCTGAAGGGGGAAATTTTCTGAAGGGGAGAATAAGTGGATAATATTTCCTATTTTCCAGATTAAATAAATCCCAAAAGAGTAAAATGGAAACATATTTAAGGTTAGCAGTGCTGATTGACGGAGATAATATCCCTTCAGCATACGTTAAGGAAATGATGGAAGAGATTGCA
>DATFVA010000243.1:0-7703 GCA_035260565.1 Ignavibacteriaceae bacterium
TGCTGATGCCGGTTATGAAAAAGCAATTGAAAATGCAAAAAAAATGAATGTTGAAATTCCTATGTTAAAATAATTTAAGGACGAGTTTTCTTAATAAACCTAAATGGAGAAGAAATGAAAGTAAAAGTACTTATAGCAGATAAATTTCCCGATCAGTATATTCAGCAGTTGAAGGATATGAACCTGGAGGTAATCTATTCGCCTAAACTGGGAGAAAAGGATCTCCCCGAAGCAGCAAAAGAAGTTGATATACTGGTTGTGCGGTCGACAATAGTAAATGCTGATACTATAAACAGCAGTAAAATAATTAACCTTATTATTCGTGCCGGCGCCGGCGTTAACAATATTGATATCGCAGCGGCAAATAAGAAGGGTATTTACGTTGCCAATTGTCCGGGTATGAACTCAGTAGCAGTTGCTGAGCTCGCAATGGGATTAATGATCGCACTCGACAGAAGAATTCCCGATAATGTTGCCGACTTCAGAAAAGGCGTCTGGAATAAAGGTGAGTACTCAAAAGCAGAGGGCATCAAAGGAAAAACACTCGGAATTATCGGTGTCGGTGCAATAGGCAAAGAAGTGGCCAAACGGGCTCTTGCCTTTGAAATGAATGTTTATGGCAAAGATATCTCGAGGATCGAAGGTGTAGCGATCAAAGATTTTTCGGAAATGGACCAGCTTCTCCCCCTTTGCGATATCGTTACTATCCATCTTCCTGCTACGGCCGATACAAAAGGATTATTCGATAAAAAGATGTTCGGGTTCATGAAAGACGGTGCGCTCCTGATCAATACATCACGTGCAGATGTAATTGTTGAAGAGGACATGCTGGAAGCAATCAAGCAAAAAAATATAAGAGTGGCTCTGGATGTTTTCAAAGGCGAACCTGAATCTAAATCAGGTGAGGTTAATTCTGTTTTACGGGATAATCCGAATGTTTACGTAACACATCATATTGGTGCATCTACAGAACAATCACAAAATGCTGTGGCCGCAGAAACAGTAAGGATAATTAAAGATTATACCACCAGCGGCGTGATTGCTCACTGGATAAACAGGGCTAAGATTACCGACGCAAAATATCAGCTTGTTGTTAAACATTTCGACAAACCCGGAGTGCTTGCATCGATTCTTGATCTAATCCGTGAAGGCAACATCAACATTGAAGAGATTGAAAATGTAATATTCCAGGGTGGTGTTGCAGCAAGCTGCACGATGAAGCTGAAGTCCCCTGTTTCAGCAGAAAAGCTAAAAGCAATGCAGGAAAATCCTGATGTTCTCAGTATCTCTCACGTTTCAATATAAAATTTGAAAGGCTGTCTTAGATAATATTTTAAGGCAGCCTTCTTCAATCATCCAGCCCGACTGCAGGCGAGACTGGTCATCCGGCTATTCATTCAGTCCCTTTTAAACCTCGGCTCAACTATCTCCTTAATCAGCCCATGGAAATACGGAAGCATGAGCTGCTGGCTGATGGCCTCGAGGTCCTGTTCATGGAATTCCAGCACCAGGGAGGAAACATTCTGGCTGATATACTGTACTATCTTCTCTGAGAAAGAGAAGTATCTTTCCGGCTTTTCAAAATTATCGTACACAGTAGAGGCATTTCCCAGCAATACAGTTTCCAGTTCTCCAAGAGACTTTTCATCGGGCGACGCCAGCACAAAGTTAATATAGGGCAGTGAGAGAAGTTCGATCATCTCTTCAGAAAAACTAATTCCGTTAAATAACCTGTCCTCATAAAAATTCTGATTCCCGGTTATCACCAGGTTATTGGTTTTCCTCTCGAGTGAAGCTGACAACCCGACTTCAACTTCAGCGTTGTATAATTCTTTAAATAAAATCCTGCTCAGAATTACTTCAGAAGATGAAACATCCCCTGCATTGTTTAATAATTTAACAGAGCGGTCTTCAGAAAAATATATGTAGGAATTGCAGAGTGATCCTTCAAATGAAACACCGTATCTTTTTGACACGAATAAATCCTTGTGACTTATTATGTCTATTGCAGGAATCAGTGCAGCAGCATTCTTATCGTTTTCCAGTGCAGAACTGATTGAAGATGCCGGGTGAAACCGAAGCATCTTTCTCAGGTTTTCGGGAAGCGACAGTGCGATTATTGAAGTAAAAATATTTTCGGGAAATAATATGTTCATAATTTAAAAAGAAAAAGCCCCGCATATGCGAGGCTGAAATATTCATAGAAGTTATCAGGATTCTTTGGATTTGATCCTTGCAGCTTTTCCTGAAAGTTTTCTCAGGTAGAAAAGTTTAGCTCTCCTGACATCACCCTGTTTAAGGAGTTCTACTTTAGCAATCTTGGGTGAATTATAAGGGAAGATTCTTTCAACACCTACGCCGCTGGATATTTTCCGGACGGTAAATGTTTTGTTTGTACCGGCACCGCGTATGCTGATTACATCGCCTTCAAAGGGCTGAATTCTCTCTTTATCGCCTTCAATTACACGCACGTGCACCCTGACGTGATCGCCTGAATTAAAAGCAGGCAGGTCTGTTTTGTTTTGTTCTGGTAATATATTATTTATGTTAACCATTTTTATCTCCGCTAATTATTAAAATTTTTCCACTTCTCAGTTAAAATCTTCGACTGCTCTTCTTTCCAGTTTTTTATCTCTTTGTCATTTCCTGAGAGTAGAACATCAGGAACCTTCATTCCGCGGTATTCAGCCGGTCTCGTATATGACGGTGCAGCTATCCTTTCACCGTCCTGAAAAGAATCATTTAACGCCGACTCGCTGTCGTTAAGAACACCCGGAATCAGACGAATAACTGCATCAAGAATAAGGAGAGCCGGAAGCTCACCGCCTGTAAGAATAAAATTCCCGACAGAAATCTCCTCTGTTGCGAATTTTTCTCTTACCCGGTCGTCAATATCCTTATAATGGCCGGCAACAATCATCATGTTCCGGGCTAGTGAAAGCCTGTTTGCCGTATTTTGATCCAGTATCTTCCCGCGGGGGGATGTAAATATTATATGATCGTAATTCCGGTCAAGCTGCAGTTTTTCAATACATTCAAAGAACGGTTCCGGTTTCAAAACCATCCCTGCTCCGCCTCCGAAAGGCTTATCGTCAATCTGTCTGTGTTTGTTAAACGCGTAATCCCTGAGATTATGAACAAATATCTCTGCTTTCTTTTTGGTCTGTGCCCTTTTAAGGATACTGGAATCAAGGGGACCTTTAAATATTTCAGGAACAGCAGAGACTATGTCAATCCTCATCTTCATAGAAACTTTCTCCCGGCACAAGGATCATCACTTTTCTCTCAGCATCAAAACTTTTAATCAATTCTGAAAGAGCCGGTAAAAGAATCTCCCCGCCGTCGGGATCTTCAATGACGTATACATCATTAGCGGGATAGGATAAGACTTCTTTAATTATTCCAAAAAGTTTTTCGTTCCTGAATACTTTGCTGCCGGTTAGATCATGAACAAAATAAACCTTCTCAGGAAGCTTTACAGCATCTTTTTCATCTACAAAAATTTCTTTATCAAGCAGAAATTTTGTGTCCTGTGCCGATTCAAAATTTTTAAACCTGATAAAGTAATCGTTTTTTAATTTCTTAACTTCTTCTACAATAAATTTCTTTTTATTATCAAAGAAATCAATGTACACTTCCTTGAGTGAAAAGAATCGCTCGGGAAAATCGGAATATGAATAAATCTTCACAAATCCTTTTTTATCGGCAGTTGAAGTTATCCTGGCGACCAAAAAATATTCACTCACATCGAAAAGAACTAATCAAGAATCTCAAGAATAGCTCTCTTCCCTTCCTTTGCGGCAATGGCAGTAAGCAGAGTTCTCATCGCCTGGGCAGTTTTGCCCTGTTTCCCTATCACTTTACCTACATCTTCTGCCTGGACTTTAAGTGCGAGTACAATTTTGTTCTCTTCCGGGGCTTTCTCATCAACAGAGACATTTTCCGGGTTATCGACCAGGTGTTTTGCGATATATTCGATGAATTCTTTCATAGAAAGAAGCCTCCTATATTAAAGCACGGGAGCTTATGAAATAACGTACAGAATGAAAATCTTCAGTTAAAGATTACTCTTTTACTTCAGTATTCTCCTCAGAAGCAGCGCCCTTTACTTCTGCCGTACTTTTTTCAGTTTTAACTTCCTGTTCCGTGTTCTTTTCCGGAGCAACATTTTCATCTTCGGACTTTGCAGCTTTGGCTTCCTCATTTACTTCTTCCGTCGTAACCTTAGTTTTCTTTCTCTGATGCCTGCTTGTCTGCTTCGCTTCCTGCATTTTAGTCCACTGTTCCAGTTCAGACTGAATCTTATCTTCAGAAAGACCTTTACGGATTAATTCTCTTTTAAGAGTTATACCACTTTGCCTCAGTAAACTTTTTACAGTATCTGTGGGCTGTGCACCTTTACTTAACCAGTATAATACTCTGTCTTCTTTAATATCGACTGTATGCGGATTTGTCAACGGATTATATAAACCAATAGATTCCAGAAACTTACCATCCCTGGGTGATCTTGAATCTGCCGCTACAACCTTATAAATAGGCTGTTTTTTCTTTCCCATACGTCTTAGTCTTAACTTAACTGCCAAGTTATTAGCCTCCTGATTTAGTCGCTTTTCAATTAAATTTCAAATTCTTAAATGATGACGGGTTTCCGAATCCTTTACGGGCTACCTGACCCATCATCTTCTGCATCTCACCAAATTGTTTAACAAGACGGTTTACATCCTGCACCGATGTTCCGCTTCCGCGGGCAATTCTTTTTCGTCTGCTGCCGTTCAATAATTTTGGACTCGAGCGTTCCTGGAACGTCATCGACTGGATAATTGCCTCAACTTTTACGAGCGCTTTATCGTCAATATTGGCATTTTTAATTTGAGACCCGAGTCCCGGTATCATTCCCAACAACGATGATAAAGAACCCATTTTCTTAATTGCTTTAATTTGCTTAAGAAAATCATCAAAATCAAATTTATTTTTCTTTAATTTTTCTTCAAGACGTCCTGCTTCCTCCTCATCGAAGTTCTGCTGGGCCTTTTCTACGAGTGATACAACGTCTCCCCGTCCCAGGATCCTTGAGGCAAGCCTTTCAGGATAAAAAATCTCCAGATCGGTCAATTTCTCGCCATTACTGATGAATTTGATCGGTTTTCCAACAACCTGCCTGATAGAAAGCGCCGCTCCTCCGCGTGCATCTCCATCCAGTTTTGTCAGTACAATACCGTCAAAATTCACTTTTTCGTTAAATGCTTTGGCTGAATTTACAGCATCCTGACCTGTCATAGAATCAACTACAAACAGCGTTTCAGTGGGTTTAACGAGGTTTTTAATATCTGCGACCTCTGCCATCATGTCTTCATCAACATGCAGCCGCCCTGCTGTATCAATGACTAAAGTATCATAATTTTTCTCTTTTGCAAAATTCATGGCCTCAGAAACCACTTTTCTTGCATTTTTTTCTTCCAGAGAAAATACCATTACATTTATCTGTTCGCCCAGTGTTTTCAACTGTTCAATAGCAGCAGGTCTGTATACGTCAGCCGCAGCAAGTAATATTTTACGGTTCTGCTCTTTTAATCTTCTGGCTAATTTTCCGCTGAAAGTGGTTTTACCGGAGCCCTGCAGACCAACAATAAGTATAGTAGTTATACCGGAACCATTAATCCTGATCTTACTATTGCTGTTTCCAAGCAGAGAGGTTAATTCGTCATGAATAATTTTTGTAATTAATTGTCCGGGTGTAATTGAATTAAGTACTTCTTTGCCCAGAGCTTTCTGAGAAACATTATCAATGAATTCTTTTGCTACCCGGTAATTAACATCGGCATCAAGGAGTACACGACGGACTTCCCTCAGTGTATCCGAGATATTCTTTTCGGTTAATTTGCCTTGTCCCCTTATTTTTTTAAGGGATGATTCTAATTTTTGTTGCAGGTCTTCAAACATAGTGTCTCAGTGTTTTAAAACTTATTTCTGTATCAATCCGGCTACGAATTACTTTCTTTCAATGCATTGGCACCGGAAACAATTTCAAGTATTTCTTTGGTAATGGCCGCCTGTCTTTCTTTATTATACTTGACCTGCAGCGTTCTTATAAGTTCTTTTGCGTTCGTAGTTGCATTATCCATAGCTGTCATCTTTGCACCTAACTCTGCAGCATTTGATTCCAGAAGAATTCGCCACATCTGGGCTTTTAAGTGTTTGGGAAGGAGATAATCGAAGATTCCTTTCTGGTCAGGCTCAAAAATATAATTTGGCTGGTTTTTTCTTTCTTCTTCGGAATCCTTCCGGATCGGGATCGGAAGGAATTGTTCGGTTACTATTTTTTGCTGAATTATTGATTTGAATTCATTGTATACAATAATAATTTTATCGAAGGTGCCGTTAAGATATACCTCTATGAGTTCATGGGTAATTTTCAGTGCCTCTTCGTAGGAAAGCGACGAGAAGATGCCCGTTCTTTTTCCCGTCACATCGTAATCCCGTTTTGAAAAGAATTCAAATCCTTTTTTTCCTATGCAGAAAAGATGAGGAACAGCAGAACCTCCCGAATAATTCTCATTTATTAATCTTGCAGTTTCCCTTATTATGTTTGTATTAAATGCCCCGCATAAACCACGGTCCGCAGTAACTATAACAATAGCAACATTTTTAATATCTCTCTGAATAATAAAAGGATTATTGGCAACATCTTCTTCCGTAACGAGATGGGAAAGCATTTCAGAGATCTTCCTTGCGTACGGCCTTGCGTTTATAATATTTTCCTGGGCCCTTCTGAGCTTTGCAGCAGCAACCATCTTCATAGCTTTAGTTATCTGCTGTGTATTCTGTACGCCTTTGATCCTGTTCTTTATGTCTCTTAGTGTAGCCATTAATTATGCATTTGTTTTGAATACTGCATTAAACTCTTCTGCAGCTTTCTTTATAGAATCTACGGTTGAATCTGAAAGCTGCTTTTCTTTCTTAATCGTCTCAAGCACATCGTTGTATTTAACTTCAAAGTATTCAAGAATTTCTTTTTCGTATCTTTTAATATCTGCAACCGGTATATCATCAAGGTACCCGTTAGTTCCAAGGAAAATACTAATAACCTGGCGCTCGATAGTTACGGGAGCATATTGTCCCTGTTTTAAAAGTTCAACCAGCCTTGCACCTCTTGCAAGTGTTTTCCGGGTTGATTTATCGAGGTCCGAACCGAATTTTGCAAATGCTTCGAGTTCGCGGTATTGTGCAAGTTCAAGTTTGAGTGTTCCGGCAACTTTTTTCATTGCTTTTATCTGGGCATTACCGCCGACACGGGAAACTGATATACCAACGTTGATAGCCGGTCTGACGCCTGCATTGAACAGGTTTGATTCGAGATAGATCTGTCCGTCAGTAATTGAAATTACGTTTGTAGGGATATACGCCGAAACGTCACCCTGCTGGGTTTCGATTATGGGGAGTGCAGTCAGGCTTCCTCCGCCCAGATCGTCACTTAATTTTGAAGCTCTCTCAAGAAGCCTTGAGTGGAGGTAGAAAACGTCGCCGGGGTAAGCTTCACGTCCCGGAGGTCTTCTCAAGAGGAGAGAAAGCTCCCGGTAAGCTGCTGCCTGTTTGGATAAATCATCATAAATTACAAGTGCATGTCGTCCGTTGTCCCTGAAATGTTCACCAAGGGAGGCTCCCGCATAAGGAGCAATAAACTGCAGCGGTGCAGGTTCAGAAGC
>DATFVA010000244.1:0-8328 GCA_035260565.1 Ignavibacteriaceae bacterium
TGACCATTCGCTTGTTATAGTCCCTTCTGCAAGTTATTCTGTAATTACTAACCTTGATCTGTACCTCATCGCACTGCTTTTTAACGGAGATACCCTCACTCAATATGGTGATTACGGAAGCTCTCTGTACGCCAGAATCAAATATTCTTTCTAATTCTTTGTTATTTAAGTGATTACTGAAGTTTGTTTTTATAGTATATTTTATTATTTATAAAGAACCCATACCGGTAAGCGCAATTCATTATGTCAACCCTGGCAAAATGTTAGGATATTTACAACAACAAAGAGAGTATTTTATGAAAAAAATTGATCTTACTAAATTTGCAAAAAAGATAAATATCAGGCAGCTGAAGGTTGAGGATTACGACCAGCTTGTAGAACTTCAGGAGTTAGCCTTTCCCGGCATGCCCACGTGGAACCCTGAACAGTTAAAAAGTCAGCTTGATATCTTTCCGGAAGGACAAATCTGCATTGAGTATGATGGAGAGATTATAGCTTCCTCGAACAGCCTGATTGTGGATTTTGATCTTCATGAGGACTATGACAGCTGGCAGAGGATAAGCGATAACGGCTACATCACAAATCATAACCCTGAAGGCGACACTCTTTACGGGATAGAAATTATGGTACACCCCGATTTCAGGGGGATGAGATTGTCCAGGAGATTATATGATATACGAAAACAAATCGCAAGGAAATATAATCTCAGAAGTATTGTTATAGGCGGAAGGATTCCGGGGTACTATAAACAAAAAGAAAAGATGACTGCCCGCGATTATGTTGATAAGGTTATCAGCAAGGAATTATATGACGAGGTCCTAACGGCTCAGCTCTCAAACGGATTTGTTCTTAAAAGGATAATGCCTACATACCTGAAGTCGGATACCGAATCAGCAGGTCACGCAACGCTGCTGGAGTGGCCCAATCTTGATTATGTGCCCAAGCAGGTCAAAAGATATGTCACTTCAAAAAAAGTAAGGATCTGCGTAGTTCAGTACCAGATGCGGAGTCTAAAAAGTTTTAAAGAATTTGCTACTCAATGCGAATACTTTGTGGATGTAGCTTCAGGATACAAGAGTGATTTTATTTTATTCCCCGAGATATTCACACTTCAGCTTCTTTCCTACCTGCCGAATGAAAGGCCCGGTATCGCGGTCAGAACACTTGCCGACCTTACTCCAAAGTACCTGGATCTATTCAATAAACTTTCAATAAAACATAATATTAATATTATCGGGGGTTCGCATTATACCAGGGAGGATGATGATATTTATAATATTGCGTATCTTTTCAGGAGAGACGGTTCAATTGAAAAGCAGTATAAAATTCATATTACCCCTAATGAAAGGAAATGGTGGGGTGTAAAACCGGGAGACAAGATTGAAGTGTTTGATACCGACCGAGGCAAAATAAATATCCAGATTTGCTATGATATTGAATTTCCGGAATTATCAAGAATAGCTACTCAAAAAGGAGCAGAACTGATATTCGTTCCATTCTGTACAGATGAGCGGTATGGTTATCTCCGTGTACGTTACTGTGCACAGGCCCGATGCATTGAGAATGGTGTTTATGCGGCGATCGCCGGGAATGTGGGAAATCTCCCATTCGTAGAAAATATGGATATTCAATACGCACAATCCGGAATATATACTCCTTCAGATTTCCAGTTCTCACGTGATGCAATAGCAGCAGAATGCACACCGAACATTGAGACAGTTATCATTCATGATATAGATATGGAACTTGTTAAGCGTCATCGTTTCAGCGGCAGTACATTAAACTGGAAGGACAGGCGGAGCGATCTTTATGAGGTTGTATTGAAAAAATAATTATTTTCTGCGGGGTTCAATTTTTAATTCCGAGGTGGGGACGATCTCGAGAGTGGCAGATGCGAGCATAATCTTTCCATCCGATTTATCAATCTCATCTATTATCCTTGAAAAGAGAATATCCTTCGTTGAACGTCTTCTTTTATAATCGACAACATAACGAATAGTAAATTCCATCCAGTTATCATTTGCGACTACTGTAACCATCGGATCGACAGAAGCATTCTCTATTCTATATCTCTTCACAAGCTCCCGCCAGGCAGCTTTAGCGTGGTTTGCATAATCCCCGAGAAGTTCCAGGGTTATTGAACGCAGCACCTCCTTTACCATCTTATGATCGCATCCATACCTTACGGGTACAACAATTTCATCCCAGAGAAATGGAAACTCACCTGAATAATTAAAAACCGGTTCCTTAAAAACAAAGCTGTTGGCAACCCTTACAACACGTCCGTTGTACAAATCGCCTTTAACCCATTCACCGCATTCCATTATAGTTGTACGGAGAATGCCGATATCAATCACATCTCCTTTGATTCCTCCCAATTGTACCCTGTCTCCCGACCGGTAGAACCTGCCTATCGATACAGCAAGCCAGCCGGCAACGCTCGTGATCACTTCCTGAAGGGCAAAGGCAATACCGGCACCTGCTACTCCCAGGGCTACTGTGATTCCTCTAAGCTTATCGGAATAGACAACAGATATAAATACAATAGCAATTAAATAAATCAAAAAACTGACGGTTTTCTTAAGTTTATATTTCGTCTCATTGTCCTTTACGCGTCCCAACAAAGATCTTTTAATGAGTCTGTTAATGATAAACAATATCAAGATACCTGTCAGAACAACCGCAATTCTTCCCCAGGTAGGGTTATAGAATACCCCATGTAAAAAATCCTGCATATATTTCCTATATGATTATGCAGAATAAACTTATGATTTTTCGGGATCTTTCATTTGTTCTGGCTAACATTAACAAAAACACGGTTTAGACCATTTAATTTAATTTAATTATATTCCGGTTAATCCCTCATTATAAAATGCGTTAAATGAAAGAAGAATTCGTTGTAATAAGAGAAGAGATAGAGGAAATTGTCAACTCTTCTTTCCTTTCCGCGTTAACCCGGAAGATTGATGAACAGATTCTTTTTATTAATGAAATAAGGGATCTTGTAAAGACACATCTCTTAAGCCTTGAAGATCTGAAAAGGGATGAATTAAAATTCTATAAAGAAATTGAAAATTACAACGCTGAACTGCTCTCCATGCTGGTGAAGAAGTCTCCGGATAAAAATGTTCCGGACTTTAAAGAGGAATTCTCAGAACTGATCGCAAATTACAATGAATTCCTTAAAATGACGGACAAGAAAAGAATCGAAGAGCAGGAAGAAGACAGGTTTAAGTTTTTAAAAGATGACTCATATGCCATAAAGGCAATTAAACTATTCAAAAGCGCAGGATACTTATTTACTACCTCTCACCGTAGAATCCTGAATCTTATAAGGAGGCTGTTCCATAACCCGGATAAATCATTAAAGCGCTGGAAGAGGAAAGTATATTTCCGGAACCTTATCCAGCTGATCGTCAGGGACAAGCTGCTGTTAAAATCATTCGATCTTGTAAAGGAACTCAACAGGGATTTCTCTTCTTCCTATCAGTCAGCCTGGATGAGCGAAGAAAAAATCAACAGCCACTTTACTTCAGAACTCCATTTCCCCGATACATCAAGGTACATACCATCGGAAGAAGAAGTAAATCTGTTTGAAAAAGGATTCGATTCAGTTCTGAAACTCCTTCAGAAAACCAGGGACAGCATTAAAATTAAAACCGGGGAAAACCTTGACGACATCTTCGATGAAATAGATGAGTTATACAGCAAGGCCGGCACCCTTGAATACCCTTCGTGGCGATATTCAATTAAAAAAGTCAGGAAGTCTGAGGAAAATGTTGAGGAGAAATACCGGCAGTTATCAGGGGGGTGGAGTAATACATTATACACACTCTTTGAAGACTGGAAGCTGAACAAAGATATTTATATAAATGAAGCTCTTGAAGTTCAGCATTTATATTTACTAAAAGAAGAAAGCAGACAAAAGATCATCGATAAGATTGTTCCCGGATTGGATGAGATCAAACGTGCATTATTTGCAAGTAAAAAAAGGATAGAAGAACAGCAGAACCCGGAACGGCTGAGAGAAGTTCTACTAAGGGAAAAATCTTCACTTTATAAGATTCTCAGTGAACAATTTATAAAGGATACGGCTGAGATGCTTTTAAGTGTGGGAATTCCCGAGACGATTGACGAACTTGAAATGAATCTTAGGAGAAATATCGAAAAAACATCAGTTAAAAGAGCTATCGTCAAAACTGAAGTTTATGATAGGGAAATACGTGATTCGGAGATTGAATCGATAGATCCGGGCGAGCTGATAAGGTTCGAGATTCTGCCCGACTTCCTGAGGGAGACTCATAAACTTAAGGCCTCTGTAGTAGAGCAGGTTGATGATATTCAGAAAAAACTTCTGAATATCGATGAGATCGCAGACTTTAATCTTGAATCAGCAATCGCTTCAGCAGATACTTCCGGAAATAATCCCCGATCTATTGCTGTCGACGGATTACAAAGAGCGATTTCAAAGACCGATGAAATTAAATCACAGCTATTTGATGTCAACGAAACCATAAACAATTCATCATCATCTTCTATAGGCAGTTTCAACCGGAAAATTTTAAAACTGACTAAAACCGATAATGTCGTTGAAATAAGGTTAAGAGTAGCTAAAGCCAAAGCCATAGAAAAAACAGTGCAGTTTCGGGGAAGAGCAGTCAAATCCGTTAAGGATTTTATACCCGGTATTATAAACTTTTCTAAAGAGATCTTTCTGGGTACGGGTGAGCTTTACAAAAACGTACGCAGACGGTTCGGCCTGGAAAAACCTAAAACACGTATCTCCGCTGAAATCTCGGATTTCTTAACTGAGACAGAAAATGCGATAAATAAACTGCCGTATGTTTACCAGAGGCTTTTCAGAACAGAACCTCTTGAGGATGAAAAATTTTATGAAAAGAGGGAAAAGGAAATTGATGCTCTCAGGTTTGCGTATATCAAATGGAAAAACGGCAGCTATGCGCCGGCTGTGCTTATAGGAGAAAAGGGGAGCGGGATAACAACAACAATAAATTTTCTTCTGAAAGATATTACGATAGAAGAGGAATTAATAAGAACAGATGCTGATAAAACAATTGAGTGTGAAGAAGCTCTCTTAAATTATTTCGGATATATATTAAGGACCGGTTTCCGGGACCATATGGAAATTATCCGCTTCCTGAACTCGGCAGGAAATAAAAAAATTATTATCATTGAAAATATCCAGCATCTTTTTATCCGTAAGATCGGCGGTTTCAGAGCATTCAAAAAGTTATTCGAGATCATATCAGCAACCAACAGGAATGTCTTCTGGATAGTCTCTTTAAATCTTTATGCCTGGAATTATCTGGAGCGTGTTCTCAATATAAGCGACTATTTTTCATATACAGTCAGATTAAATCCTTTCACCGATGACCAAATAGTGGATATTATTCTCAAACGTCACCGTGTGACCGGGTATAACATTCTTTTTGAACCGTCAGCCGGCGATTTACAAAGCAAAACTTTCCAGAGATTAAGCGATACTGATAAACAAAAGTTTTTGAAATCGAAATATTTTTCAGAGCTTAATAAATTTGCCAGAAGCAACCTTACTATTTCTCTCTTTTTCTGGATGAGATCTACCCGGAAAGTTAAGGATGATAATATAACTATAGGTTCGCTGGAAGACCTTGATTTTTCATTTCTTCAGGGACTGAGCGATGAGAAGGTTTTTACTTTATACTCACTTCTAATCCATGATGGTCTTACAGTAAAACAGCACGCAATGGTATTTAATCAATCGGAAGAAAAAAGCAAACTTAATCTTTTACTGTTATCGGATGATGGCATAATAACCGGGACAAAATCCGGGTTTATTATCAACCCTTTACTTTACAGGCAGATAGTCAGTCTGCTCCAGACAAAAAATATTCTTCATTAATAATTATGAATATTAAAACATCAATATTACTAGTCTTTCTGATCATTAATCTTTTTTCACCGGTATATTCCCAGGATACATCTCTCAAAAAATTGAATTCCGGGATCAACAAATTAGATTCCGTGCTTGCTAAAGATTCAATAAAAAATCATACAGCAGCCGATTCATCGGTCAGTTTAGTCAATCAGCTTGAACCGCCCTCTGTCCTTGATGTCATTTCTGTTGGAAAAGTAATATGGGCGCTAATATTTTTTATCGGCGGCCTGTATTTAATAAGAATATTAACAAAAATTCTTGAAGTATTTGCCGAACGCAGCACAGGGTACAGAATCACTATAAAAGGTGTAGTACCTATAATAAGAATATTCGGATGGATGCTGATCATTTATATCGTGATTGCGGGGGTATTCAAACCCCCTGTAGCAACTGTGATTGCGGTGACTGCTTCCGTAGGCATTGCAGTCGGTTTTGCCGCCCAGGATGTCATCAAAAATATTTTTGGCGGCATTATGATCTTATTCGACAGACCCTTCCAGGTAGGTGATAAGATCCAGCTGGGTGAATATTATGGTGAGGTTATTAAGATCGGGCTGCGTTCAACAAGGATTGTAACTGCAGATGATTCAACGGTCACTATTCCAAACGGGGAACTTATGAATAAGTCTGTTTCAAATTCTAATTATGGTGAACCTAACTGCCAGGTTGTAGCGGAAATATTTCTACCTATAGAAATTGATACAGACCGGGTAAGGCAGATTGCGACGGAAGCGGCACAGGTTTCAAGGTACATTTATTTAAACAAGCCTGTTACAGTATTATTTTTTAATGAGATCAAAGACCGCAGGGCATATCTGAAGATGAGGTTGAAAGCTTATGTGATGGATATACGATATGAGTTTCAATTTAAGAGTGATATGACTGAACTGGTAATGAAAGAACTGCTTGTTCAGAATTTAATTCATGCCGAAGATTTCATGTAAAAAGTAAGGCTGTCCCGGAATCCGGAGACAGCCTAAAATAATTTTTATCGAGTTGCTGTACCCATCGGGAAAGTACCTGCATTTAAACCTAACGGGTAATCTGTATGATCCCTTGCCCCTGAAGGTATACTTCCTGTAAGGGGTTTAAGGAAAAACGGGGCTGAAGAATTATCCGGATCCGGCTCAATAGTAATTACCGCAGTTCCGCCTGATAGATCAGTAGGAAATGACAGACCCATTGGAGTATTGTTCAGGAAATCTTCTCCCGGGAAAGGCGGACCGGCCATTGGTCCACTATAAGGAGCCGATTCATCCGCGCCGCTTACAGTAGTAAACTTTCCTGTTGTTGCAGGAGTTCCATTCATAACCACCCATCCCTCATATTTCCATCCGGAAGGTAGAGAAGGCAAATTTAATCCGACTGCCGGGTTTCCCGAGCTAATATCAAGAAACCAGATACCGCTGGTTTCATTCGAAGCATCGCCATTTGTGGGTGTTGCAAGAATAAAGTTCCCTGATGCCGAACTGAAATCGTTATTTAATGCAGATGCGTCATTTACAGAGAGCATTGCGGTGCTGTCATTAAAATTACCTGCAAGAATATGCACATTACTGGGTGAGGTGCTTGAATCCGGTTCGGGTTCTATAGTCAGAACAAATTTGCTTGCATTGTCAAGATCATTCTGATCGGCAGAAAATGAAGTAGTGCTTAGATTTCCGTCTGCGTCAACCGTAAATTTACCTGTGGATTTGGGCGTTCCGTTTACAATCAGCCACCCCTCATACTTAGCGGAGGATCCCAGGTCTTTTAAACCCGAAATATTTAAGCTAAGCTCTTTTGTTCCGGGAGGATTTGTTGTATTATCATTATTGCTGCATCCTGCTAATCCTGCAATTGCAGCCATTATTGCAATTATTAAGTATCTCATCGTATCTCCATTGATTGTTCATAAATTTCAAATAGTATATCATAGTGTTCGTGTATTATTAATATCTTTTTCTAAAAAAGAATGTGATGTCCGCTGAAGTAAGTTATATTCAGGAAAATATCACAAAAAATATTCTGTGTCAGGAAACAAGGACTTCCTTTTCTTTTTTAGATTTTCCCTTGTAAACCGGTATGTCAAATGAAAAAGTTGTTCCTGCGCCTTCAATGCTCTCAACATTTATATTGATATTGTGCACTTCAAGAATTTTTTTCACTATAGCAAGTCCCAGCCCCAAACCTTCAGAAGATGATTTCTTATGATATCTGTCAAATATGTACCCTATCTCGTCCTTTTTTATTCCGGACCCGCTGTCTTTAACGTAGGTGATTACTTTATCATTGCTGATTTGAAACTTTATTGTCACAGATCCTCCCTCTGGAGTAAATTTAAAAGCATTATCAATTAGATTCTGAAGTACTTTTTCCATCATTCCTATATCTGCATATACTAGTGGAAG
>DATFVA010000245.1:0-9871 GCA_035260565.1 Ignavibacteriaceae bacterium
CCAAAGAGGAGAGGTACCAGTCGGCATCAGAACTCCTGAACGATCTGAAATTACTAAGAGTATCACCTGAAACTTTCATAAAGTCAACATCTCGGCAGTTTTCTTTTATAACTCAAAGCGCCGGAGAAAATAAAGCACCTCTTTTGAAATCGACTGCATTAAGGTGGGCTGCTGTTTTTGTCCTTATATTCCTTACCGGGTTTTTATTATATGATTATATCTCCCGTGCAAATAATCCGGGAGGCAGCGATGGATCTTTAGTCCCCACTGAAAAACATATAGCTGTGCTTCCTTTCAGCATCATAGGAAGCGGAGAGAAATCTATTGCCGACGGTTTAAGCGAGATAATAACAAGCAAACTTTCACAGCTTGAGCAGTACAAGGAAAAATTATGGATTGTACCTGTAAGTGAGATGCAGAAGAGTAAAGTCTCCTCTCCTGAGGATGCACTAACTGCTTTTGGCATAAACCTGGCCATTACCGGAAGCATGCAGAAATTGAATAACAGGTGGCAATTAATTCTAAACCTCATTGATCCCGCACAAAAACGACAGATCAGTTCAAGAGTGATAGACGAACCGCTGACTGAAATTTCATCAATACAGGATGAAGCTGTTCTCAAAGCAGCTGAAATGCTCAATCTGCCGGTTGAGGAAGAAATAAAAAACCGGCTGAAGGAAGGTGAAACCAGCAATCCAGCTGCAAATGATCTTTACCTGGAGGCCAAGGGCAACCTTCTTAATTTTTCAAATATTGATAACCTTACAACAACTATCCGGCTGTTAGATAAGGCGATAAATGCAGATTCAGGATTTGCCCTTGCTTATGCGGGGCTGGGAGAGGCATATCTGAAGCTATATGCCAAAACAAAGGATATCACCCTGGTAGATAAGGCGAAGGAGAATTGTCTAAAGGCGGACTATCTAAATAAGAACCTGGCCCAGGTACATATTACTTTAGGCAACCTCTACACTGAAACGGGTAAATACACTGAAGCAAACAAGGAATTTCTGATTGCCCAGGATATAGATCCTTCTAATGTTGATGCATACCAGGGGCAGGCAACGGCATACAACAAACAGGGGAAACCGGATGAAGCTGAATCCATTTATAAAAAAGTAATAAAAATGAGACCTGACTACTGGGCAGGATATAATCATCTTGGTGTGTTCTATTATCTGCATGGAAACTACAAGGAAGCGGCGAAACAGTTTGAGCAGGTAATAAAAATAACTCCTTTAAATGCCACAGCTTACAGAAACCTTGGAGCTATGTATTACTATATGGATCAGAAGGCCGATGCTATAGTAATGTTCAAGAGATCAATAGAGATAAAACCAGATTACAGCGTTTATTCCAATCTCGCAACACTATATTATTATGAGGGACTATACCGGGATGCCGCTTCGATGTATGAGAAGGCTTTAAAACTCCAGGATTCCGATTACAGTGTTTGGGGATATCTTGCAGGTGCTTACAGGCAGAGCTCCGCCGATTCGTCTAAGATTATTTTTGCTTTGAGAAAAGCAAAAGCGCTGGGTGAAGATCAGCTTAAAGTTAATCCGGTGGATCCGCAGGTCTTGACTAATATCGCAAGCTACTGTACTGAATTGGACCTGGCTGACAGTGCAAAAGCAATAATCAGAAAGGTTGAATCCCTGAATCCCAAAGATGTGAACGTTATGATCCTTATCAGCGAAGTGTATGAACAGCTGAGGAACCGGAGCAGAGCCCTGGAGTGGGTTAAAAAAGCATTGGAGAACGGGTATGCAGTAGAAGAATTAGACCACATTCCCGAATTGAAAAATCTGAGAACGGACGACCAGTTCAAACAAATAATACTGACAAAAAAATAATTACAGGAGGCCCGAATGAAAGAAGTTAATCTGAAAAAAAATGATTTCTGGTATGATGACAAGGTTGTCAGCAACCTTGGGATGGAGGACGGAAAACATATCCGTTTTACCGCAGAGGATAAGAATTACAGTTTAGAGGTTATCCACCCGGATAAATCTGCTTCGCAGTTTCCTGTACCTGATGACGGTAATTACCATAAATTCGAGATCAAGGGATCAAAGAATCAGCAATACACGTTCAAACTGAACGAGAGTGAACCGCCGGTTACCGTTCCCCAGATGATAGTAACGGTGGATTAATCAACAAGGAATGATGTGTGCGTCCGGTTTTTCTTTTTTTCTTCTTAAGTACCGCCGCTCTGCGGCTATGATGGGCAATCCCGATCTTGGTATATGGTAAATTGGCCGCAACAGGCCCCGATCAGATGAGTCAGGGTTTTCGATACGTTCTGCCCAAAGGATATGAACAGAATCAGGACTACTGGACAAACTGTAAAGCGAGACGCTGTTTCGCTCATCATCGTTAATTCTTCGTGCTCCAGAACCCTCCGAACGAAATGAGAAAAATATATTTTATCAGTTCTCATCAACCAACTGCTTTGGTTGTTAGTACAAGTGTAAAGGACAGAAACAGAACCATCTAACATCAGCCATGTTCTATTATTTAATCTGGCTTCTGAGGGATGGACAAACGAAATTACAGGGGATCAGAGGAATATTAAATCAGGGTAGAAGAATTAAAAGAGGTATCCTTTCCGCAAGCAGCTAATAATAGCTGCATCATATTAATGAGCGGTAAAGAACACCTCAAAAGAATGCAATAATTTCTTTATTCAACCCAGTCGGCGATAAAGATATTCGTATCACCCTGTTTTTTACCAAACCGGTTGGAAGCAAAAACTAATTTCTTACCATCCCGGGTAAACATCGGGAACCCATCGAAGGATTCATTGAAAGTAATCTGTTCTAAGCCCGATCCATCGACATTGATCATATAGAGGTCAAAATTCCTGGTTGTTTTGCTGTTGAGGTTTGAAGAGAATATAATTCGTTGAGCATCCGGGAAGAAGAAGGGTGCAAAACTTGCTTTGCCGAAATCTGTTACCTGCTTTATGTTTTTTCCGTCAGCGTCCATTACATAGAGCTCGAGAGCTGTAGGTCTTACGAGCCCATTTTTAACCAGGTCATTATAATCCTGGAATTCTTTTTCTGTTTTAGGTCTGCTAGCCCGGAATACTATTTTGGTGCCATCAAGAGAAAAGAACGGACCGCCGTCATAACCTTTTTCGTGGGTAAGTCTTGTCTGGTTACTTCCGTCAAGGTTCATCGTATATATTTCAGGATCACCATTCCTGGTAGAAGTAAATACAATTTTATCTCCAACGGGTGATACGGTTGCTTCTGCATCATATCCGTCAGCATCCGTCATTTTTCTGAGATTAGATCCGTCAGGTTCAGCAGTATAAATATCAAATGTGGGGTAAAGTTTCCATACATAGCCTTTTGAAAAGTCCGGCGGGGGAGGACAGTTTTTATCTGCACCGAAAGTAGATGCGTAAATTATTGCAGTATCACCCGGAAGAAAATAAGAACAGGTTGTTTTCCCTTCACCATTTGATACCATGGTTATATCTTTACCGTCAATTCCCATTTGAAATATCTGATCACACGGTAGTTCACCGCGGTTGCTCTGGAATATTAATTTCTGTTCATCGAAGGAAAGGTAGGCTTCGGCATTCTCGCCCTTATCAGTCAGCATTTTAATATTCTTAAGATGCTTTTCACCTTCCATCCGGTAAGGATCACTGGAATCCTGGGCAAACAAAACAGGTGTCAAAAATAAAAGGAGTAAAAATAGCGACAGGCATTTCATAATTCTTTTCTCTTTAATGATGGGAAATTATTGTCCGATTAAATTAAACATTCTCAGCAGCACCTGCACTCAATATCCCCGAATACGGCACGGATGAAATCTAAAAGTTATTCGGGGACGTGCACCATAAAATATTCTTTTGCTGATTCACCGATAGATTTTGCTTCATTCATTGTCATATGCATATCGTCAGGCGTATCATCTTCGTGCCCGGCTTCAACGATAGCAAGATCAGCTCCCTCAGCCTGTTTAGCAAGGTCCTCGCAATACGCGGTATCGCCGCCGTAGCAAATTTTGATACCGTTATGAGTAAATGAATAACCAAGCGCAGGGACCTGTCTGGTTGTAACTCCGTCGTGCAGGTATTCTTTATGGATAACAGGGAAAGGGCGTATTGTAATATTTTTTCTTTTAAAACTAGCAGGGCGCTTTACCACATTAAGTTTTATTTTATAGGGCATGGTTCCGGCATAAACCTTATTAAATGCGTTATGGATGCTTTCAATTTCCACACATCCCTCGGGATAATGAATAGAAAGCGGGGAGGTCTTATGCATAACCCTCATATAGGTTAAAAGGGCCCAGACTCCGCCGACATGATCATGATGGCCATGCGTCACAAACACATCTGAGATTCCAAGAATCTGCTTCATACCGATTTCGTGGTTGAGATCGCGCAGTATACCATCACCCGGGTCCACCACGAAATAATTCTCTCCTCCTTTTATAAGTATACCAGTAGCCACATTAGGTATGGAACAGAAAATCTTTATTGAAAAATCTTTCTTCTTCCAATTGATCGGATATTTTTGAGAGGCCATACTTAGTTATTCGGTTTATTGTATTTACATGTCTTGATATTTTTGCAGCGGGCGAAAATATTGAATGAATAACTTTCTATATCAAAGCCAAGTTCACTGCTGATCTTTTCCGGAAGCTCTTTTACAGAAGGATCGGTGAACTCGACAATCCTTCCGCAGTCCATGCAGATCAGGTGGTCATGACTCTGCTTTTTAAAGTTGCTTTCATACCTTGTAAGGTTTTCGCCGAAGTTTCTTTTACTGATCAGATCGCACTGAACAAGCAGTTCAAGGGTTTTATAGACTGTAGCCCTGGAGACCCTTGAATCCTGGTTCTTCATGAGTATATAAAGATCATCTGCGCCGAAATGACCTTCATAATCAAGTGCCGAATCCATAACTTCAAAGCGTTCGGGAGTAATCCTGTTTTTTTCACTTTTAAGGAACTCCCTGAAAATTTCAGTTGCTTGTGGATGTTTCAATTTCATTGCTCTATTAACATATCAAAAATATTATGGAATAGTTATAATAGCAAGGAGTTAAGAGCTGAGCAGATACCGGGTAGAAGAATTGTTTCAACTGAACCCGAATGCCCTTAGTCCGTTAACTGTAATAAACGTAAGTATATAAGCTGTAGAAGTAAAGATTAAAATCTGCAAAATGGGAATACGCCAGCCGCCTGTTTCCTTTCTGGAAACGGCCACCGTGGAAAGGCACTGAAGGGCAAATATAAAAAACACAACGAGGCCTATTATTGTGGAAGTAGTAAATAATTTCTGATTAGTACCTTCAATCTCAGCCTGTCTCATTGCTTTAATCATCGAATTCTGGAAATTGTCACTTTTATCATCTGTAACCTTAAAAATCAGAGCAAGTGAGCTTACAAATACCTCACGGGCTGCGAATGCAGCTATCAATGAAACGCCAACTCTCCAGTCCATTCCGATAGGGGACATTACAGGCTGTATAAATTTACCGAGATCGGCAGCGTATGAGGAAGATAACCTTGCAGCAGCCTGGGTTTCAAAAAGCTGATGACCAGTTAAATTCCGGGTATCAATATGCGGATTTGTATCAGGAAAATAAGTAAGGAACCAGAGGATTATTGAAAAGCCAAGTATTATAGGGCCTGCCTTTCTTAGATAATGTTTTGCATTATGATAAGTGTTTACTGCAATGACTTTTAACTTGGGTTTTCTGTAAGCAGGAAGTTCAAGGATAAAAGATGAATTATCCTCAGTCTTAATAAGGGTGTTTTTAAATTTATTGATAATCCCGGCAACAGTAACAGAAGAGACAATACTGAAGATATAGATACAGGCAAGCATTAATCCTCCCAGCCAGGATTTATCGCCTGGGAAGAGAAAAGCAATCAGCAGGGCATAAACAGGAAGCCTGGCGCTGCAGCTCATCAGAGGAAGTATAAATATTGTAAGGAATCTTTCCCTTTTATTCGGTATTGTTCTGGTAGCCATCATTGCGGGAATTGCACAGGCAAATCCTGAAAGCATAGGGACAAATGATTTCCCATTCAATCCTATCTTAGATAAAGGTCTGTCAATAAGCATTGCACCCCGGGCAAGGTAACCGCTGTCCTCAAGAAGTCCAAGTATGAGGAATAAAATTAAGATCTGGGGAACAAACACCAGTACAGAACCGGTTCCGCTTATTATTCCATTTGCAATAAGATCTCCATACCAGTTATTGCCAAGGAGATCGAATGCGGTACCTGACAAAAACCCAAAAGCGGAATCAACTATATTCATCAGCGGTTCAGCGAGCCAGAAAATAGAGGTAAAAGTTACCGCCATTATAAGGAAAAAGAAAAATATTCCCCAGATTCTGTGCAGCAGCAGCCTGTCTATCTTTAAAGTTGTTCTGTCAATTTGTTTACACTCAATCTTCGCTTTAGGATTGATCAATAGTCTAAGCTGTTTATTTGCTTTTACCAGGTTGATTCCAGGCTGTGATTCGGATTTAGTCAGCACAGACTGTTCAATAATTTCAATCTCTTTGTACATGGCCAGCAGTCCGCTAAAAGAACTTTCACCATTCATCCTGGTAATCATCTGCCTATCTTTAAGACTCAGACGATTGACGCAGGACTCCATTTCCCTTATAAGATTATTCACTCCAGTTCCGGTCCGCGGATCAACATTTACAACAGGACACAAGAGCAATTCCGAAAGTTTATCAGGGTCGATACTGAAGCCTTTCCTCTTTAACAAATCAAGCATAGTTAAGGCAACGACGATATTAAATTTGCAGGAAAGGAGTTGTTTAACAAGCAGGAGATGCCTGGAAAGCTGGCTGGCATCGACAGTTACTATAATAAGGTCGGGGGTTCCGAGACGCGGATGAGAGTAGAGGGAATCAATTGAAACAGTTTCATCAGGTGAACCCGGCAGAAGACTTATTATTCCCGGAGTATCGACAACATTAGCATTATAGCCAAACTTCTCCAGAAGTCTGCTGATAGAATATTCAACTGTGGCACCCGGATAATTGACCGTTTTATAATTTTTTCCGCTAAGATAATTAAATAAAGTAGTTTTCCCCGAGTTGGGCGGTCCAACCAGCGATACCAGCGGAACTGAACTTAATGTCTGAACATTCATGAAATTTTAATACAATCAGCCTCGTCTTTGCGGATAGCAATCAGAGTTCCCCTGACTGCAAAGGCCAGCGGATCATTAAATATGGATTTGTTTACCAATTCTATTTCCTGGCCAGGAGTAAATCCGAATTCGAGCACTCTTCTTGAGGATGGATGATTCTCATCGATTCCGTCTATTATACCTATTTCTCCGTACTTTAATTCTGCAGCAGTTTTCATTTTTAATCCAAAATAGTAAGATTTACAATATTATTTAGATTTAGTCTACATAAAAATAGCTCTATTCTCAAAAATTGTCAAGAGAATTTTTATAATTCATTATCGAATTTGCTTTTACTATATTGATCGGAATCTTTATCTTAGACCGAAAATTTTTGACACCTGGAAGCAGATAATTATCTAAAAAACACGAAATTCATATTAGCACAATAATTGATATTGATATTAATGCTGATCAGAAAGAAGGAGTTATAGTTGAAGCTCTACGGAAAAACTTCGATTAAGGAATCGGAATTTAATCTTACCGAACTGTCGGTAATATACCATTTGAATCATCAAACGGGGAAATATGAATTTATCAGTCCAGGAATTTTAAGTCTTACCGGCTATTCCAGCACTGAGATTAATGATATAGGATTTGAAAACATAGTTAAGGGAGTATCTGAGACTACTTCCGATGATTTTACTTCCCGGGAGACCGAACTTAACGACAGGGAGGCGAGGCATTATTCTGCAAAATATTTAGTAATAACAAAAGACGGAAGAGAAACCTGGCTGCAGGATAAAGCCACAAGGTTTATAGATGCATACGGTAATAACCTTTTCAGTGTCGGAACACTTAAAAAGTACACCGAAGCCGACAACCTGGTTGAAAAATTTAAATATTCGAATGAGAATTTAGAAACAGTATTCGACCTTGCAAACCTTCTGATACTTGTTATTGATGAGGATCAGAAGATACGCCTGATAAATAAAAAAGCATGCGATCTGGTAGGCATTGAGCAGGATGAGATTCTCGGGAAAGAATGGACCGTGCTCGTTCCAGATAATCTTAAACATGTGTTAAGAGAAAATATAGAAAACACGTTCCGTGAAATTATACCCCCTCCCCAGGACAGGGAGATTGTTCTCATTTCAAAATCAGGAGAACCAAAGATAATCCAGTACAATAATGCAGTCCTGCGCGATGAGACGGGGAAGATCGTCAGAATAATGTCTCTCGGGCTTGATGTCACCGAAAAGAAGAAAGAAGAAAAAATCCAGGAAGTTGTTTTCAGAATCATCCAGAATTCAAATGCTGAAAGCGACATTAAAGAGCTCTTTCATTTTATTCATTCGGGGATCAGCGAGCTTATGCCGGCTGAAAACTTTTACATCGCATTATACAATGAACAGAATGACCTGATCACATTTCCTTATTTCATAGACAAATACGATAAAGACGCCCCGCCGATGAAATTCGGGAGGGGACTAACAGAGTACATTTTAAGATCAGGGAAGGCCGAATTAATTACAAGGGAAAGGGATAACGAACTTGTTGCAGAAGGAGAAACTGAAGTTGTAGGAACGCAGTCCGCAATATGGCTTGGGATCCCGTTAAAAATCCGTGACCACACAATGGGAGCCCTTGTTGTGCAGGACTATGAAAACGAAGACACCTACACCGAAAAGGAAAAACAGATTCTTGAAGTAGTCTCCTATCCTATATCCCGTACGATAGAAAGAAAAATTGTTGAGCAGGAAAGAAAAGAGCTGATACTGAAATTAAGTCAGTTAAATACATCGAAAGACAAGCTCTTCTCGTTGATTTCGCATGATCTCAGGAGTCCTTTTAATTCCTTACTTGGTTTCTCTGAAATCCTGACCACTGAATATGACAGTTTAACGCATGATGAAGTAAAAGAATATCTTAATGTAATATACGAAGCCTCGAAAAATCTTTACGGTATGACCAACAACCTGCTTCAGTATTCTCGATTCCAGGTTGGCAGAATTGATTTTCAGCCGGTTGAAGTTAACCTTACAAATCTTTTAAAAAAGAACCTTAACCTGCTCAAGGGAAACGCCATACGTAAAGAGATCTCACTATCAGCTGATTTTAAGGCAGATGTTTTTGTATTTGCCGATGAAGATATGCTCAACTCGACCGTACAGAATATAATTTCAAATTCCATCAAGTTTACCCAGCGCGGGGGAGAGGTGAAAATCAAAACAGAAGTTATTCCTTTCTTTGATGAAGCCACTCACGTAAAGGTCACAATTGAGGATAACGGGATAGGCATGAGCAGAAACGAACTTGAAAAAATTCTTTCCGAGGAAATAATCAGTACTCCTGGCACTGAGAGAGAATACGGGACAGGTCTGGGGCTGCTGATTGTGAAGGAATTTGTAGAAAAGAACGGCGGTAGAATTGAGGTTAAGAGCAAAATTAACCAGGGCACCAGTTTTTCTTTTACACTCCCTGTTTCTGATCAGTTGTAAAACCAGCACTAATTTCAAAATCTCTTAATCACACGGGAGTATTATTATCCTATTATATTTTAATTTATATTAATTCTGCTTAAACCTTTTCTTAAACTATGAACGAAAAAATAAAAATTCTCATTGTCGAAGATGAAAACATAGTAGCAATAGACCTAAAAAGGACATTGGAGAATTTAGGGTACGAAATAGTGGAAATCGTTCGTACTGGTGAAAAAGCAATAGAGAAAGCCATAACCCTCTT
>DATFVA010000246.1:0-2721 GCA_035260565.1 Ignavibacteriaceae bacterium
CCGGTAACCCCAGATCGGGGTCTCTGTAAATGCTTGAACCATTCATATAGAATGCAAAGGATGTCATCGGCAGGTTCTTATGGCCTTTTCTCCATTCATTATTAAAATAAGCAGAATCAGCAGGTCCTGCCGGAACAATTGGTCCTTGTACAAGCATATGCCCCACTGCGGGAGGAGCATCTCCGTAAATTAGATCATGGTATAAACCATTGTATGTATACCCCAGTTTTAAACCTATATCTGATCCGCTGAAATCATCATTACCATCACCGAGATCATCATCTTGCCAGTAAGACAAATACATGTTTTCTATTGTATTCTGCCCCTTATTTATCACTTTATATTTTTTGAATACTGTATTACCAAGGAATCCGCTCTGATCATAGGCATAAACCAGGGTCTGTACTTCAAGCCCCATTGGCATCGAACCATATAAAAATGTAGTTCGTGAAGGATCAAGATCGTTCGATACACACCACATTGTTTCATCACCGATATATGGATTGTCTATTCCCGGTGTATATATGCCGTCATGGTTTATATCATTAAAAGGTGCCCCGTCTTCAGCCGGCCATTCATTATAGTCCATTTCATATTGGTCCCTTTCGGGTCCCGGAGGCAGATTCTCCCAGCCATCAAGTACTTTGTACACCCTATACTTTGGCAGGTTCGGATCATCGGCCGCTCCGTTAGAAAGAATCACACCTGCCTGCAGCCCATGTCTGTAAGTACTTCCGCCGACCATGGTATCTCCGTTTACGACCCCGCCCCATATCAGCCCGTCCTCAAATACAGCCGCCTTCGTCGCATTTATTCCTCCCGGCCAATATAGGCCCTGACTGTCAGTATTGGGATCATGAGAACCATCGCCATTATTTGAAATGTACATCATTATCTCATTTACTGAAACGAAATTATAGTGATCATTGGTAAGCACCTTTGCTGCTTTAGTATTCTTGCTGCTGTTAAAGCCATAAGCAATAACGGCCGCAGCGAGTATCAACGGAATATATATGAAGCTCCGCATATTTTCTCCTTTTTTTTAATTTAATAAAAATTGCTTTGTCTCTGGAATTTGAAATTCTATAATTGAAGGATTGAATGAATAAGGGTAATTGCAGGAAAGTGAAAATCTAACAGGCGATGTTATTTCTGCAGCTGATGTTTTTGAATATTCGAAGGAATTGTCATAGTCGACTTGTTTTAAAAGTTTCCTGTAAAAAGAATTTGCTGTAAAAAGATCCACTTTCGCCCCCGAAATATATTTATTTATTTAATTTTACATAATTTAAACGAAATAGTCAAAAAACTTCCATGGAAATATGAATCAGGTTATGATTAAGAGTTGACTTCGGTACGCTGACGGAGTATTTCAAACAGAAGCACGCCTGCAGCCACCGACACGTTCAAAGACTGTATTTTCCCCTTCATAGGTATGTTAACCAGTATATCGCAGTTTTCTGAAGTAAGCCTCCTGATCCCTTTTTCTTCGTTCCCGACTATTACTGCAGCAGGAATTTTATAATCTACTTCAGTGTACGGCTTAGAGTTTTCAAGTGATGAACCTATAATCCAGAACCCGTTCTCCTTGAGTTCTTTTATTGTCTGTACAAGGTTGTTAACCTGCACTATTTTTAAGTGCTCTGTTGCACCGGCAGATGTTTTTACTACTGTTTCGTTAATTGGAGCGCTGTGGTACTTTGTCGTTATTATACCGTCAACTTCAGAGCATTCCGCAGTCCTGAGTATTGCTCCAAGGTTGTGTGTATCCTGAATTGAATCAAGCAATAGTAAGAGCGGATATTGCTTCTTTTTTGATGATAATATTATCTCCTCCAACTGGAAGAATTTCTGTGAGGATTTCCTTGCTGCTATCCCTTGTGTATTCGGGTGATCGGTAAGCGCTCTGAACTTTTCGGGGGTAACCTGGTTTATTTTTATACCCCTTTTGTTCGCTGCAGCTCTGATGGCATCAATTATTCCGCCTTTTTGGCCGAATAAAATGTAAACCTGTTCAATTTCTTCTCCCGAGTTAATTGCTTCAAGAACAGGTTTTCTGCCTACAATAAGACTCATCAGGTTGAAACCTCATTAAGCGGTTTCTTCTTATTAATATTTTTAACGGGAGGCGGCACAAATCTCGGTTTGTTTCTTTTCGTCAGATAAATAAAACCAAGGCTTCCGATTACAATCATAATAACTGAAATAAGCTGAGCTTCCGTCAGCCCTAACATTAGTCTCGGGTTAAGCCTTATTATTTCGATTAAAAATCTCTCCACACCTGCGAATACAAGATAAGCCATGAACAGTTTTCCGTCGCTCCAGTCTTTCTTTCTTAATTTCCAGAGGATTGCAAATATTATAGCGGCTGCAATAAATTCATATATTGGAGCAGGGTGAAGCGGGGTATTATCCGGAACTATTCCGTTTGGAAAATGCTTCGCAATATCTGTTCCTCTGAACATTACAGAAGGAGGCACGGTTCCATTTGAGTAATCTGTTCCCCATGGAAGGCTTGTAGGAATTCCGTAATCACCGTCTCCTGCAAGATGGCACCCGATTCTTCCAATCCCATACGCCAATATTAAAGACGGGGAGGTTCCATCTGCTATCACAAGGAATGGTATTTTCTTTTTTCTTACATAGATCCAGATTGCAAGTGTCGCAAGTATCAGCCCCCCATAAAAAGTTAACCCCCCCGGTGAAAATGCCATACCTACC
>DATFVA010000247.1:0-5756 GCA_035260565.1 Ignavibacteriaceae bacterium
TTTTCTGCTACAGTCCTGGGTTCCATTAAAATAGTCGACGAGAAAAAAACTATCGATGACATTAAACATAAATTTCTCTCCAAGTATTCCCTGAAGAGGAATAGTGAAACAAAAACTCCACAGCCCAGAGAATTAGTGATGATAGATTCCGAGGAAATTCAGGCCGCTGAGGAGGAAGGCATTTAGTGTGAAATCATATATCCTGCTTTTATTAACGGGGTTAATTCTTGCAGGATGTTCAGCTTCTGTAAGCCTTTATTATGATATTCCTCCTGAATTACAAAATCCCGCTGCCGCAGAAAAATACATTTCAGAATACGCTCCTTTTATTTCGGGTAAAACTATTTTTTTAGATCCCGGTCATGGAGGATCGGATCGTAAAAATAAAGGCTACCAGGGACTCGCTGTTGAAGCCGATGTAAACCTCCGGGTGGCACTTTACCTGAGGGACTTTTTACAGAGAGCCGGGGCAGTAGTCTTAATGTCCCGCGTTACCGACAAATCTGTGGATTTAAAAGAGCGTTCTATTATGGCTAATGAGGCCGGGGCGGATCTCTTTATAAGCATACACCATAATGCTCCGCCGAAAGAGGGGGACGATTATACAAATTATACTTCCACATATTATCACGCAAAAGAATCTGATTATGAATATGAACCATGTGAAAGGGATATAGCAAGGTACGTTGAAAGAGACCTTTCTTATGCAATGAGAAACTCAGGGGGACCAGGATCATTCGACGGCACTTATTCCGACTATGGTATTTATCCGGGTGAGGGATTTTCTGTTTTAAGAGAAACCAGCATTCCGGCAATACTTGTTGAGTGCGGATTTCATACCCACCGCCTTGAAGAAAAACTGCTGACAATAGATGAATTTAATAAGATTGAAGGATGGGGAATTTTCAGAGGATTATGCAGGTATTTTAAGTCCGGCATTCCGTCTGTTAAACCTGTATCTAATGATTCAACGCTCAGAAGCGGAGAGCTGAATCTTCAATTTACCCTGCAGGACAGTTCCGGTATTGATTCTGCTTCAATCATTACTGAATTTGATTCTGTAAAAACTTTGAACTATACTTTCTACCCGGAAACAAACATTCTGAGTCTGGATTTATACAATATTGAGCCCGGTATACACGAGATAAGAATTATAGCTGCAAATAAGAACGGTAATCATAATTTCCCATTCAGAAATCAAATATTAGTAACTGAATAACAGGATTCTTAATGCTGAATTATGTCTGGCTTGCTTTACTTGCTCTTGGTATCGGAACTGCATTAGTTACCGATATCTCTGACCAGAGCCGGGATAAATACAGAAACGGTGAAAAATTTCCAGTTGAGGTAATTCTCAGTGAATCATTAGATACTTCCCGCACTAAAACCTATGATGCACAATTCCAAATAGATAAAACAGACTTTAACCGTTTATATTCAGAACGAGTTGACAGTGCAATAGTGCTTCCGGCAAAGGTAACCTTTAATCCTGAAAAAAGGTCGGCTTCATTTGTTCTTACTATTCCCGGATCAGCGCCGGGTGTCCTGCAGAAGACTGCCAGGGCGGCGGGAGATGAAAATGATGTAACCGGTACACTATCATTCAGGACCTTCAATGGTACTTCACTGCAGGCAGATGTCGTTTTTGAGTCTGTTTCATTTCTTAAATTAAAAGATATAACCAATGCTGCGCTTGATTACGCAGGGACAGCCGTGAACATCGCAATCGGGCTGATAGGTATTATGGCATTATGGCTCGGAGTAATGAAAGTTGCTGAGGACGCCGGTTTGATTGCCTTAATCGCAAAGTGGCTTAAACCGGTTATGAAAAAATTATTCCCTGATGTTCCGCCGGATCATCCTGCTATGGGTTCAATGATTATGAACATCTCTGCTAATATGCTCGGCCTGGGAAATGCAGCAACGCCCTTCGGTCTGAAAGCCATGGAAGAACTGGATAAACTTAACCCGGATAAGGGAACCGCAACAAATTCGATGGTTACCTTCCTGGCAATAAATACTGCTGGCCTTACTCTTATCCCGGCTACAGCAATTGCCGTGAGGGCGGCTGCAGGCAGTTCCGACCCTGCTATAATAATCGGCACTTCTATTTTCGGTGCAGGATGTGCAACTATTGCAGGTATAACAGCAGCGAAAGTACTTGAAAAATTTCCTGTAAGCGGCGGATTTACAAATTGGTTCAGGAGAAGCCTTAAAGGAATATTAATCTTTTTATCAATTATACTCTTAATAGTTCTGGTTGGAATAACCGGTATTGGTACTCTCCTGGCAGGAGCACTGCAATTTATCAAACCGGAATACTTTAAAAGATTTATTGAGATCCTTTCCATTGTTGCAATACCGGCGCTCATCATATTTTTTATCGGGTACGGTGCAATAAAGAAGGTTAGAGTCTACGAGCAGTTTGTTGAAGGTGCAAAAGAAGGGTTTAATATTGCTGTCCGGATTATTCCTTATCTTGTAGCTATGCTGATGGCAATCGGTATTTTCAGAGCTGGAGGGGCAATGGATTGGCTTATTTATATACTTAAACCCTTCACAGATTTAATCGGAATGCCCGCAGAAGCTCTGCCAATGGCCCTTATGCGTCCTTTGTCAGGAAGCGGTTCACTTGGTATAATGACGGAGATTATTAAAGTACATGGACCTGATTCCTTCATCGGTATTATGGTCTCAACTTTTTTCGGAAGTACAGAAACTACATTCTATGTACTTGCGGTTTATTTCGGAGCTATTAATATTAAGAATACAAGGCATGCTCTTCCGGCTGGACTTATAGCAGATATTGCCGGAATATTAGCAGCAGTTTTTATAGTAAGAATGTTATTTGGTCATTAAAAATAAAGTGTTATGAAAGTTTTTATCACAAGGGAGATCCCTGAAGCAGCAGCTGAACTATTAAGAAGAAAAAAAATTGAGGTTAAAGTGTATCCCGGGGAAAAACCTATTCCGTACCAGCTGCTAAAGAAAGAAGTGGGAGAAGTCGATGCTGTTATCTCTCTGCTTACAGATAAGTTTGATGAGGAGATGATCGATGCAATGACTAAGTGTAAAATCATTGCTAATTATGCTGTCGGATATAATAACATCAATGTCGCTTACGCTAATAATAAAGGGATAACAGTAACCAATACACCCGATGTTTTAACTGATTCAACAGCCGACCTTGCAATGGCTTTAGTGCTGGCCTGCTCAAGAAGATTGGCGGAAGGCCGGGAAATGATGAGAAAGAATAAATTCAGGGGGTGGCAGCCCAAACTCCTTCTGGGGATTGAACTTAGAGGAAAGAATTTCGGAATTATCGGGGCGGGAAGAATAGGGACGGCAGTAGCAAAAAGAGCAGCTGGATTCGGAGTAAACCTATTGTATTATGACGGAAGGGTCAATCCTGAAATCGATTCAATGGGAGGAAAAAAAACAGCACTTAGCTTTCTACTAAAGAAATCTGATGTTATTTCAGTTCATCTTCCGCTGACGGAGAGTACGCATCATCTCTTAAGCAAGGAAAGACTATCTCTGATCAAAAAGTCTGCAGTTTTCATCAATACTGCAAGGGGGGAGATAGTGGAAGAAAAAGCTCTTATACAGATGCTTAAAAACGATTTGATATTTTCTGCCGGACTCGATGTTTATGAAAATGAACCGGACATCAATCCCGAATTATATACTTTGAAAAATGTTGTGCTTTTACCTCACCTGGGGAGTGCTACGGAAGATGCGCGTAATGAGATGGCAAAATTGGCCGCTGAAAACGTTATTTCAGTCCTAAACGGAATGGGAGCAATAACCCAGGTTTTATTATAAATTAAAGTCTGATTTAGATTTTTTAATGAATTCCGCCGGATTTCATTAAATAATAGATAAAATATTTATGTAATCTGGAAAATATTGATACTATTAATCTTTCTGGGTAATTTTGAACATTAAATCGGGAAAATTCTTATATGATAGTAGGCATTCCAAAAGAACAAGTTAACGAAGAAAAAAGAGTAGCATTAGTGCCTGCAGGGGTAGATGCACTTACCAGGAAGGGTCACACAGTCTATATTCAGTCCGGTGCCGGAGAAGGAAGTCACTTCAGTGATGAAGATTATGAAAAGACCGGCGCAAAAATAGTATACACGGCTGATGAAATTTTTGGCAGAGCTGAACTTGTGTTAAAGGTGACTCCGGTTAATGATACCGAACTCGAATTATTCAGGGAGAACCAGATATTATTCTCGTTTCTTCATCTTGCTGTGGGCAAAAAGCAGACTATTGAAAAGCTCATGGAGAAAAAAGTTACAGCTGTCGGGTACGACCTGGTCGAAAACAACAACCGTCTGCCTGTTCTGCATGCAATGAGTGAAATTGCCGGCCCCATTTCCATTCAGGTTGCCAGCAGGTACCTGGAAAGTTATCCCCGTGAAGGAAGAGGTATTCTCCTCGGGGGAATTACCGGTGTAGCACCAGCTGCGGTTGTAATTCTGGGTTCCGGGGTGGTCGGTACAAGCGCCGCAAGAGCAGCTCTGGGAATCGGTTCCCAGGTTATTGTACTGGATAGGGACCTTAACCGTCTCCGTAAGATTGATGAACATTTCAGAAAAAAAATCACTACAGTGGTTGCTAACCCGTATACCATAGAACGCGGCGTTAAGTTTGCCGATGTGCTTATTGGTGCAGTACTGATTAAAGGTGAGAAAACTCCTCATCTTGTAACGGAAGATATGGTCAAACAAATGAAGCCAGGTGCTGTAATTGTTGACGTGTCCATAGACCAGGGCGGATGTATTGAAACAAGCAGGCTTACGACGTTGAGAGATCCTGTGTATGAGAAATACGGAGTCATTCATTATTGTGTTCCCAATATGCCTGCAATAGTTGCCAGAACGGCAAGCTACGGTCTAAATAATGCCTCTCTTCCGTACATTCAGAATATAACGGATAACGGACTTGGAAATGCGCTAATGGGAGATGATGGTCTTGCGAAGGGGGTCTGCACATACAGCGGCTACTGCTCAAATGAACAGATAGCTAACATATTTAATGTCGAGTTCAGAAAACTCAGGGTTTTCTCTACAAATTGAAATCTTTTAGAATCGAAGAAGTAATTGAAATGACACCACCAGATGAATTAAGATCGAAAAGTAATATTCCAACCAGGCTGATAAGTTCTTACAATAAAAAAATAGTTTCTGCAGAAGAAGCAGTCAGGGTAATTAAATCCGGCGACAGAATTATTCTGCAGGGAGGATGTGCAGTACCTTTTGCCCTTGTTAATGCAATGGTGAACAGAAAAAACGTGCTTTATGATGTGGAAATTGTGCATATATTGACTGTCGGCGAACTTCCTTATTTGAAACCTGAAATGGAAGGTCACTTCAGGCATAATGCATATTTTATTGGAGGTAATTCGAGAAAAGGCGTAAACGAAGGAAGGGCGGATTTTACTCCTATTTATCTTTACGAGTTTCCACTTCTCTTTACCAAGGGTATACTTCCGCTCGATATAGCCCTTATCCACGTTTCACCGCCGGACGAACATGGATTCTGCAGTTACGGTGTCGATGTTGGACCGATCAAAAACCCGGCTGATAAAGCCAAGGTTATAATTGCACAGGTCAATCCTAACATGCCCAGGACTCTTGGTGATAGTTTTATCCATATAAACAAGATCAATTATATAGTTGAAGTTGATGATCCGATAAAAGAACTTCCGCAGGTTGATAAGAACATCTCGCCCGAACTGGAAAATA
>DATFVA010000248.1:0-2486 GCA_035260565.1 Ignavibacteriaceae bacterium
AAAATATAACAATGAGGTTAAACCCGAAAGTATTTAGGATTACCAGGATACTTAATGTTAATGAAATCAGTTTTCTCATCAGGAAACAAAGTTAAGAAAAAATGATTCTATTCAAAACATTATTTTTGCCAACCGGCAACTATTATTAAATATGAATTTCCTTTTTAAGATATACCCCAGTAATGCTTTTTTTGCTGGATATTATCTGTTCAGGAGTACCTTCCGCGATAATCCTGCCGCCGAACTCGCCTCCGCCGGGACCCAGGTCTATTATCCAGTCAGCAGTTTTTATAACATCCAGGTTATGCTCTACCACTATTACAGTATTCCCCTTATCCACAAGTTTATTCAAAACCTTAAGCAGAATATTAACATCTTCGAAATGGAGTCCGGTTGTCGGTTCATCAAGTATATATAAAGTCTTGCCGGTTGATACCTTGCTTAATTCAGTTGCAAGTTTAACGCGCTGAGCCTCACCGCCAGACAAGGTAGTGGCCTGTTGGCCCAGGGTAATATACCCCAATCCGACATCATGAATAGCCTTAAGTTTTCTTTTTATCCTTGGAAGGTCAATAAAAAACTCAAGAGCCTCATCAACAGTCATCCCAAGCACATCAGCAATAGATTTGGTTTTATAGAGTATTTCAAGCGTCTCACGATTATACCGCTTTCCATGACATACATCGCATTCCACGTACACATCGGGGAGGAAATTCATTTCGATCTTTTTTAGTCCGTCGCCGCTGCACTCTTCGCACCTTCCGCCAGGTACATTAAAGCTGAACCTGCCGGTAGCATAACCGCGCATTTTAGATTCGGGCAGCTGCGAGTAAAGATCCCTTATGAATGTGAATAACCCGGTATATGTGGCGGGATTTGATCTTGGAGTTCTGCCTATCGGCGATTGATCTATTTCAATAATTTTGTCGATATTTTCAAGACCTTCAACTGATTTATAAGGAAGAGGAACCGATTTCGACTTATAAATTCTATTCATAAGGATTTTAACAAGCGTTTCATTAACCAGAGAAGATTTTCCTGAACCGCTTACTCCAGTTACCAGAGTCAGTGTCCCTAATGGTACTTTAAGGTTAACGTTTTTCAAATTAAACCCGGAAGCACCTTTTAGTTCAATAAATTTTCCATTTCCTTCCCTCCTGTTCAGGGGAACTGATATTTGCTTTTTATTTTTCAAATAAGCAAGTGTAAGAGAATCTATTCCATTCCGGGAATTTATAAGTTTCATGGTGTTACCGGCCAGGCATAACTTGCCGCCGTGCTCTCCAGCCCCGGGACCAAGATCGATCATATAATCCGAGCTTTCTATTGTCTCCCTGTCGTGTTCTACCACTATTACAGTGTTGCCAAGATCCCTTAAGTTTTTCAATGATTTTATGAGCTTTATATTATCACTTTGATGGAGACCAATGCTTGGTTCATCAAGGACATAAAGAACGCCCGCCAGCTGCGAGCCGATCTGCGTTGCGAGCCTGATCCTCTGCGATTCTCCTCCCGATAATGTTCTGGCGGAGCGGTCGAGAGTTAAATAATCGAGACCAACGTTTAACAGGAAATTCAATCTGGAATTAATTTCTTTCAGGATAGGTTTTGCTATAATAGCATCTCTTCCTTTAAGCCTTACTTTCTTAAAGAATTCTACGGCCCTGCTGATCGAAAGTGAAGTTACCTCACTAATATTCTTCTCCTTAAATTTAACAGCTAGTGACTCCTGCTTTAACCTTCCTCCACCGCAAGTCGGGCATTTGATCGTATTCATATAAGATTCGACCCATTCACGTATATTATTTGAACTTGTGGTGTTATAATAGTTCCTGAGATAATTGATCAGTCCGGAAAACTTATGGTGGTATGTAACAGGCTTCCCGCCACCATACGAATAGGAAAAAGCGATTTTTTCCTGACTGCCATTGAGCAAAATTTCTTTCTGTTCCTCCGAGAGATCTTTGAGTTTTGTATCGAAGTCAAAATTAAATTTCGCTGCCACAGCCGTCAACTGATTAAAGAACCAGATTGAGCGCGGTTTACCGAGGGCTGATATCCCCTCTTCATTTATGGATTTATTCCAATCAGGGATTATCAGGTTTATATCCAGTTCCTTCTTCTCTCCAAGTCCTTCACAATCAGGACATGAACCATAAGGCGAGTTAAATGAAAATGAATTAGGAGCCAGTTCTCTATAGCTTATTCCGCAGTTCAGACATGCCAGGTGCCTGCTGAAAATAAAGTCCTTTTCTCCATCGTGCACCACAAGAATCCCGTTTCCGTAATTTAAAGCAACATCGACAGATTCACTGATCCTTGCTCTTGAATTTTCAGAAGCAGTAAGCTTATCAACAACAATTTCGATGTTATGGATTTTGTACCTGTCAACCTGCAATCCTTTTGATATCTCAATGAAATCATTATCGATCCTTACCCTAAGAAAACCATCTGATAAGATCTCTTCAAAAAGTTCACGGTAATGG
>DATFVA010000249.1:0-4915 GCA_035260565.1 Ignavibacteriaceae bacterium
GAGCTCGATTGTTTTTAAATCGACCTCGGTAACTTTATTTGCCTTTTTCCTGAGGATCTTATCCCCGTATACTGTTATTGGTAGCACTGCCATCCTTTTCTCTAATTAATTATTTCAAAGATAAATAATAGATTTTGAAGATAAAAGTATCAATATCATACGAAATTCTTATTTTACCAGGAGTTTTCCGGCTTTCATAATCTCCTTACCATCGAGAAAGACGGTTGGTTCCTTAATCACGCCGTCTAAGTGAATTGGGACATTCACCTTTCCTCCCATTGATATATTATTACCAAGGGCAATATGAATAGTTCCCATAACCTTCTCATCCTCAAGCAGAATTCCACTTAATTTCACACTGTCATTAGTTCCTATGCCAAATTCAGCGATATTCCTCGCATTTTTTCCAACAGAATCGAGCATTCTGATGAGTTTCTTTGCAGCTGTTCCTCCGGTAATTTTTGTGGCAAATCCGTTTTCCACCATTATCTTTATTTTTGAGCCTTTTACCAGTCCGAGTCCTGCCATTGAACCATCAACAACGAATACACCATTTGAAGTTCCCTCAACCGGAGCCAGGAACGTTTCGCCTGTTGGAAGATTACCGCTCTCACCTTTTTTATGGAATAGTCCCTTGCTTGCAATAGCTTTTCTGCCTCTAATGCTGAAGGAAATATCCGTACCGGCAGGGGCAGTAACCCTGATTTCTTTACCTTTTTCAAGGACATTCTTAACCCTTATTGAGCGCTCTGAAATATTCTTATAATCAGCGTTCAACCCCCGGATCATAACCTCCCTTGTTATCCCGGGAAACGTGGCTATCCTTACGCCTTTTTTAGAAGCATTTCGTCTGGCATCTGTGTGAGTCAAAGATTTCGCAGTTGGTATAAAAACCACATCAAACTGCTGCATCAGATGCCCAATTTCAGCAGAAGGTTCTTCCCCGTTTATTTTTCCGGATTTCATTTCAACAAAAAGAGCTGAGTAGCCAAGGCGGATTGCAGTAGAGTACAACGAGTACCCGATCTCCCTTTTTAATTCATCTGTAATTACAAGGATCTTTTCATTTTTTCCAGCTGCCATACATACCTGTATAGCTTTTGCCGAAGCAGAATCTAATTTGGTTAGTTTCATATAGATTGAATATTGAGAGTTTTGAAATAACTTAAAGCGGTAATCCCACGTTTAACTGGATTACGGCGTTGAATCCCCCTTTTTCAATAAATTTTTTGCCTGGTGATGGAGTTTCATCGGCAGAAACGAAATATTTTCCGTCATCAGTTTTCATTTTATCAATACTGAATTGTGTAAATGCTGCTACACCTTCAAGAGATACATATTCATCAACAACTTCCAGGATAAATCCTGTTCCGATAGTGTAGCCGATACTTGTGGATTCCGATTTATATTGATCGACTATAGTTACTGCATTCGGCAGATTTTGGGTCGTGGTAAATTTAGCATTATTAAACATCAGAGCTGCATCTACAACTTTCCAGCTTAAAGCACCTGTTATTTGTGTTCCCAGGTCGATACCCAGCGCCCAATCTATTATTTCAAGCTGAAGGGTAGTACTTCCGTCTCCGCCAATAAGGTGTTCTTTGGCATTATGTCCTTCGGAAAGGTTTTGATAGAATCCCTTGGCAGTAATAATAAATCCTTTAAATTTTGCACGGAAGAAATTTAAGCCAAGCCTATAGCCTTCAGCTTTTCCGAATTTTTGGAGAGGAGCGGAAAGTGAATCCTTATAAATAAAATTAAAATCGTCAACATAATCGTTTAAAGATCCGGGCTGATATTTCTGGTATGAATATCCCCCGTATCCTCCTACAAATCCAAGACAGCCGAAGCCGAATGTTTGAGCCGAAGTATTAATATTTAAAATTACACATAAGAATAAAGTAATAACCGTGATATTGCGTATGAACATATTTCCTCATCAGTATCGCATTATTATAACTTACTAATATTATATCTAAAAAAGAATTGTGAAAAGAAGGGAGTTTCTTTGTAATGAAAAATCACAGAGGAGTCTAAAAAAATTTGGTTTGCTTAATCTGCAGTCTGAACGCTGGTTTGATCCTGCTTATGCTTCATTCCTTCCTCCAGACCATGTCCTTTGGGTCCGGTTTCCGCTTTACGCAGCAGGAAGGCAAAGATGAATCCAAGGAATCCGAGTATGGAGAATATCCACATTCCCGGATTATAGCCCTGGGGATGTGCAGCACTGGCTCCTGCATAATCATTTGTAGCACCAATCAGTACAGGAAATATCATCATACCGATCTGCTGAATCAGAGTCATAAGCGCATAGCCCGAACCGAGCCTGTTCTCTTTAACAATATATGCCACAGCAGGCCACATAACAGCAGGTATAAGTGAAAATGCAACTCCCATCATAATTACAGGGACGTACAGTGTAACACCGCTGTAAGCCATCAGCAGGTATACAGGCATCAATAAAATTGAACCAATCATCATTAGTGTGGCGCGTTTTCCTATAAAATCGACAAGGAGTCCTATTAACGGTGTGGCTATCATTGCCGACAACGGCAGCATAGAAATCATCCAGCCGGCAGATTCACGGGAGATATTATGGCTCTCCATAAAGAATTTAACCGCAAAACTTCTGAAGGGGAATATTCCCGAATAAAAAGTAACACACAAGAGGGTGATGTACCAGAATGATTTGTTATACTTGAAGAAATCCTTAAGGTTTAGTTTATCAACAGCACTTCCCCCGCTTAATTTAAACTTCTTTTCCCCGGAAGATTCCAGGATATAATATATCAGTATTCCTATAAATGATAAAATTCCAATAACCGCTGCGAGAAACAATGGTCCGGAATATCCGCCGCTATACAGTCCGGGAAAAACTGTAGGGGAATTATCAACGGCAACTGTTCCGCTGCGGGCTACAAGTAAATTTATGCCCATTGCAAAACTAAGTTCTTTTGCCTTAAACCATTTGGCAATTGCAACGGTAATTGCAACTATCAGTGGTTCAGATCCGATTCCCAGCAGGAATCTGCCTGCAAGCATCAGGTAGAGATTTGATGAGAATGCCACAAGGAAGCCTGAAATCGTACAGATAGCGGCAAAAACAATCGCAGATTTTTTTGTTCCCCATTTATCTACAAGTACACCGCCGAAAACCAGGACTATAATAGCAGCAAGGCTGTAAGCTGAATAAAGTTGTCCTATATCGAAATCCGAAAAACCAAGTCCTGACTTTAATTGATCTGCAACCAGGGCAATTGAGTCAAAGACATAATAATTGCCGAACATCGCAATGCTGAGAAACAACAGAACCATCCACCTTGATAAGGTAGATGGTTCTGTTTTAATAATTGCTTGATTCTTCATCAGGTAAGGTTATTCTATTTTTGCCTGCGGTTTACGCGATACTTTATATAGGATAAATCCCATCAGCGCAAAAAAGATAACACCAAGGATTTCATATCCCCCTTCTCCAAGAACCCGGCTTAATAAGCCTTCGGTACTAATAGACTTAAAGAAGTTAAAGATATTTTCGTTCACCGACAGTAAGGCGACAATGACCCCCGCAAGGGCACCTCCCGCAACAAGCCCGGTGGCAAAAAGACTGCCGCTTCCAAGTTCACTTTCTTCCCTTGCCTCTCCTTTCCTGGCAGCAATTTTATCAGATACTCCTTTTATTGCTCCGCCTACAAAAATCGGAAGTGTAGTAGATAAAGGAAGATATGCACCTACTGCAAAAGATAAAGCATTAACACCGCAAAGTTCAACTGTAATTGCCAGAAAAGCACCAACCAATACAAACTGCCAGTCAAGGTTGAATGACAGAAGTCCTTTTATAAGAGTAGCCATCAGAGTACCCTGTGGTGCAGGAAATTTATCACTTCCGATTGCATGGAGAATCCCCATAGAGGCCATATCGGGGGTAGGAGAATCCAGCTGCTGGATTGTCCATCCGATAACCAGTGAGGAAACGATTGCTCCTATAAATAAAGCAATCTGCTGGTATCTTGGAGTAGCACCCACTATATATCCTGTTTTTAAATCCTGTGAGGTAGCACCCGCGTTTGCCGCAGCAATACATATCATACTTCCGACCACAAGTGCCATCGGTTCGAATACTTTACCTGTCCAGCCTACTGCAATAAATACAAGTCCCGTGCCCATTAAAGTTGCAATCGTCATTCCTGAAATAGGGTTTGAACTTGACCCGATTATACCAACTATCCGGCTTGAAACAGTTACGAAGAAGAAACCGAATACTATAACCAGAATTCCAAGCAGGAGTTTATTTATAACTGTATCTCCCGGAATCATTGGAAGCAGGATCATAATTATTACCAACCCTAAACTTCCGGCAATAACAGTAACAAATGAAAGATCATTTTCAGTCCGGATAATTTTGGCTGCACCCGACTTATTTTTAAGAGATGCCACACTGCCTTTAAATGAAGAAATAATTGTAGGGAAAGTCTTAATGAGTGTTATCAGACCGCCGGCAGCAACAGCCCCTGCACCTATTTGTCTTATATATGCACGGTATATAGCTTCTGGATAACTTGCAAAAGTATGAAGCTGGGGATTCCAGTTCCCCGGGCCGCCGGAAGTAACCATGTCTTTTAGGTAACCTAATTTAATCAGCTGTTCCGCAATAACATCAGCCGGAACAAGACTTGCAAGCAGAGGAATTAACCCCAGCCAGGCCAGCACACCTCCTGCAACCAATATTCCTGCTATTCTGGGACCAATTATATATCCGACACCCATATATTCAGGCGTAATTTCACCATTTACCGTTGCGGAAGGAAAAAATCTATTTGTTTGTGCAGATACCCACGACGGAGCTTCTGCAATTACGTGGAAGACTCTCTGAAGAAGGGCATAGCCTAACGCAACTGAGAGCCCCTGGTATGCAGTT
>DATFVA010000250.1:0-2651 GCA_035260565.1 Ignavibacteriaceae bacterium
CAAATGATGAGAACCAGTTATATGGCTACTCACGAGGACGAGCATCTGAATAAGATACTGGAGGTTTTCCAGGATACAGGAAAAAAACTCGGTTTAATTAGTTGATCCTGATATTTTCATCTTACTGAATCAGAATATTCATAAGCATACCCCGAAAAGGTATGCTTTCATTTTTTAAATAATGGGTGCAGATATGAGCGATATAAAAATCATCAGGGTTGAGAACCAAAAAGATCTGATGAGGTTTATAAAATTTCCATGGAAAATTTATAAAGGCGATAGTCATTGGGTTCCGCCATTATTAATGGACCGGAAGAAACTGATGAACAAGGAGAAAAATCCTTTCTACCGCCATGCTGAGGCTGATTTTTATCTTGCTGAAAAAAACGGAGAACTTATCGGCAGGATAGGCGCAATCAAAAACGATCTGCATAATAAATATCATAATGACAGGGTGGGCTTTTTCGGATTCTTTGAATGCATAAATGACCAGGAGGCTGCTGACAAACTCTTTGATACTGCCAGGGAATGGATAAGGGAGCATGGTCTTACTGAAATGCGGGGACCGGCAAATCCTTCCAGTAACGATGAGTACGGCATGCTTATAGAAGGATTCGACGATGAACCCCGTCTGCTGATGACTTACAACCCGAAATACTATCTCGATCTCTGTGAAAATTACGGATTGAAAAAAGCAAAGGATCTTTACGCCTACAAGCTTGAAACAGACAAGGTAATAAGTTCCGAAAAGCTCAAACGGGTTGCCGATATTGCTCGCAGACGTTCCGGGATGGAAGTTAAGCAGTTAAATATGAAGGAATTCGATAAGGAACTGGAAAAAGTTAAAGAGGTGTATAATAAAGCCTGGGCTCCCAACTGGGGGTTCATTCCTATGACTGACGAAGAAATTGATGCTATGGCCAAAGATCTTAAACCTCTCGTTGAACCTTCACTGGTACTGTTCGGGGAAATCGACGGCAAAGTTATAGGCTTTGCCCTGGTTATGCTTGACTACAACCAGGTCTTTAAGAGTATGAACGGAAAATTATTTCCTTTCGGATTTATTAAACTCTTTACACAGAAGAAAAAGATTACCTGGAGCAGGATTATTACTCTCGGCATAATTCCGGAATATCAGAAAAGAGGTCTTGATGCAACTTTTTATTACGAGATAGTTACCCGTGCCGACAAGATAGGCATTAACCTCGGTGAGGCAAGCTGGATACTGGAGGATAACGAAATGATGAATAGGGGTGCCAATGTAATGAACGGGGAAATTTATAAGAAGTACAGGATTTACGAAATGCCCGTTTGAATATCTTGCAATTAACAAGGCGCTTATGATGAAATATATTCTGATTTTTATTTTTACTTTCTGTGCGTCTGTGCAGGCACAATATACACCAGGGGATAAAAAGCTGTCGGCAGCCGCCTTCACCAGGAATTTCGATAAAGCTATTACAACAGAATACCTGGAATCGGATAATCCTGAGAAAATCACCGCTGGACTGCTAAGCGTCAGTCAGTCAGAAGATACTGCTTTTGTTCCCTTTATTATTTCAATCCCCGCAGATAAATTCGCTCACGAAATATGCTTCGCTCTGGGAGAACTGGGCACCTGTCAAAAATCAATTGAATACCTTAAGAAGCTTTTTGTGACCGATGGTGAAGACCCGCTTACTAAGTACTATGCTCTAACTGCACTTGGAAAGATTGCAGATAGTTCATTTGCCGCTGAACTTGCAACTGACTACAGCAATGCGGAAAGTAAAAATGAATACAATGGAATATCATCTGCTCTGTATTATTTATATTCAAACGCAAAAATATCAGCTGATAAAGTAAGACCGGTTCTTGAGAATGAACTGTATTTTTCGTCCTCCCGCCAATATGAGGCCGCATTTTGTTTATATAGAACAGGACCGGTAAAATCTGAAGAAGAATTAGTCACCAGGACAATAAATAAAATAATGGCGTCCGGTAGTGTTAACAGTATCGCTGGAAGAACTCTTCCCTATTTACTCGGCTGCCTGCGCAAACTGGAATACTTTCCGGATGACTTCAGTCTCATTAATAAGTTAAATAAAACGGAGGATTTTCAGACGCTTGTTGAAGCTGTGAGAGCTTCGTCTTATTATAATTATAAATCAAAAGAGGAACTTGATGAATACCTTAATTTCCTGGACAATGATAATAATAATATAACCAGGGAGGCAGCTTCAGCCGTTAAAAATCTGAAGCTCAATCCTGAGCTTAGAGACTACTTATATCTCAGGTTAAGCGAGGAACTGCATGACGATACAGATATGGAGAAATATACACAGGGGGAACTTTTTCTGAGTTATATGGAACTCTTCCCGGAAGGCTTTAATGACAACCTGGTAAAAGCTATTAATTATAAGATTTCACCGGAATATATTTATAAAATCTGCGCAGCTTATCCCGGTTCGAAAGAAGTAGAAGATTTCCTTGGTGAAAAATATTTTCAGGAAAAGCTGAAAGAAAAGGTAACCATTCTTGAGACTTTAGCAGGATACTACCAGGATGACGATGCAGTAAGACCGGTTTTGTTTGATGCGCTCGGTTCCATTAATCCTTCTTTGATATCAGTTGCCTCTGAAAGCATTGACTCTTCTTTTATTGAAGCACAT
>DATFVA010000251.1:0-4247 GCA_035260565.1 Ignavibacteriaceae bacterium
AAAATGACATTTAAAAAAATAGCTGTAATCGGAGCAGGAAATATAGGAATCGGTGTAGCCACAGATCTGATCATGCACGATATCATGACCGTATTGATAGATATATCAGATTCGCAATTGAATAAGGCTAAAGCTGAAATAATAAAGAATATCAGGTTCGCTCCGCTATTTCATAAATCAACTCGGGAATTAGATGCGGAAAATATAGAAAAAATAATTTTCCTCTCTACAAATATCGATTCGGTGAAGGATTGTGATTTTATAATTGAAAATGTTACAGAAGACTGGAATATTAAACAAGATATTTATACTCAATTGAACCGGGTAACGGCTCCGGAAGTCTGTTACGGAGTAAATACCTCATGCATCTCCATTACAAGGATCGGGAGCATAACGGATAAACCTGATAAAGTTGTCGGACTTCATTTCATGAACCCTGTTCATTTGAAATCAACTGTTGAAGTGATAAAAGGAGTTCATACTTCTGAAGCTACGTTAGCTTTGGTAAATAAACTGTTTAATCAGCTTAATAAGTCTTCAATTCTAGTAAATGATATGCCCGGTTTTGTTTCCAATAGAATCTCCCACCTTTTTATGAATGAAGCTGCATTTGTTCTGCAGGACCAGGTTGCAAAAGCAGAAGATATTGATGAAATATTTAAGAAATGCTTTGGACATACTATGGGACCTTTAGAGACCGCCGATCTGATAGGGTTAGATACAGTTGTAAATTCTCTTGATGTACTCTTTGATAGTTACAAGGATCCAAAGTTCAGGTGCTGTCCCTTGCTTAAAAAATTAGTTCACGCAGGATACCTTGGAAGAAAGACCGGTAAGGGCTTCTATGATTATCCGGTAATTTGAATTTCAACGTTTTAAAAAAGAATATTATTTGATGGAAAAATTAAGCGCGAATACGATAAATGAAAAAATCAGAAGTTTTATTATTAATTCAGTTAAAATTCCTGATTTAAGCAGCGATGATAATCTATTTGAAACAGGTATTGTGAATTCACTTTTTGCCATTCAGATGATGACATTTTTAGAAAAGACATTTAGTATCCGGGTCACTACCGATGATCTTTTAATGGAGAATTTTAAATCGGTAAATTCTGCAACTTCTTTCGTTCTGCAGAAAAAGAATTCATAATTACGGATTATATGATGATATCATTGCTTACTGAGAAACAGAATGAGCTCTATATTCGCTTTAAAAAATATGTAAATGAAAGGGTGATCCCATTTGCATCTGAATGGGATTGTAATGAAGAAATCCCACGTGAATCTATTCATGAGATCGGAAAACTCGGGTATCTCGGAAGTCTCATCCCTACGGAATATGGAGGACAGAACTGGGATGTTGTAACTTTCGGACTTTTAAATGAGGCAGTTGGCCGGGGAACGGCTGCCCTGGCTGATTTACTTACTATTCAGGGCATGATTTCTATTACACTTTTAAAATGGGGTACCGTTGAGCAAAAATCTTCCTGGCTGAGATTATTAGCAGAAGGTAAAATTATCGGTGCGTTTGCACTGACAGAACCCGGCGCTGGAAGTAATATAAAAGCCATAAAGACACAACTTTATAAAGATGGAAATAAATATAGACTAAACGGAAATAAGAGATGGATATCTTATGGACAAATCGCTGACTTGTTTTTAGTGTTTGGAAAATCAGGAGATGAATCTCTTGCTTGTCTCCTTCCGAAAGATTCCCCGGGACTTGAAGTTGAATCTATTAAAAACATGATGGGTTTTAAAGCTGCTAAAATGGCACAATTAAATTTTAATAATATTGAAATCCCCTATGAAAATATTATTGGCAAACCAGGGTTCGCTCTTTCGATGATTGCCCCTTTCGGGCTGCATTATGGCAGGATAAGCACCGCTTGCTCTGCTCTGGGATTGTTAAGAGCCTGTTATGAAGAAAGTATTTCGTATGCTTCACAAAGACAGGTCTACGGAAAATCTATAGGAAACCGCGGTATGCTGCAGACCCTGCTTACAAGGATGGGAACCGATTTGAGAGCCGCTTCTCTCCTATGTTATTCCGCCTGCAGAACTGAAGACGCTCATCTTTCGGAAGCGTTTGAAGATGTATTAATGGCTAAGTACTTCACCTCCAGGGCCGTCGTAAATGCTGCCTCGGATGCAGTTCAGATACATGGAGCATCCGGGTGCAATGAATCAAGTCCGGTTGCAAGATACTACAGAGATTCAAAAATCTTTGAAATAATAGAAGGAACTACACAGATTTACGAAAAGATCTTGGGAAAAACTTTCTTGGATAAATTAAACGAAGCCGAAACAGTAATTTCTTAGAATTGAAGGTTAAATGCGTTACTCTCAGACAAAATATAATTTTGATAAAACTTTAGTGGATTACCCTAAAAATTTAACTATACAAGAGTTATTTGAAAAACAAGTAACAAAGTATCCCGATAACTGCGCAGTAATATGCGATACTGAAGGCTCAATTTTCCTGAAAAATACAATGAGCTATAAAGAGCTGAATAGCAGAGCTAATCAGGTCGCTGATTATCTGAGAAGTTTTAATGTGAACCCCGATGACATAATTGGTATTTCAGCAGATCGGTCATTTGCAATGATTATTGGAATTTGGGGGATTATAAAAGCAGGGTGTGCATATTTACCGCTCGACCCCCGGGGTCCTTCTGAAAGAACTAATTTCATGCTTTTAGATAGCAAAGCAAAACTGCTTCTGGTTCAGAATAAAAATGATCATGATATTAATTTCAGCGGCCCGGTAATTGAACTTGAAGACCCTGATATTTATAACGGTAAGGATGAAAATCCCCTTATTGTTAATAAGCCGCGAAATCTTGCCTATGTCATTTATACTTCGGGATCTACGGGAAAACCTAAAGGCGTGATGATAGAACATCATTCTTTGTTAAATAGGTTAAGCTGGATGCAGAAAAAATTTCCTATCAGGCAAACGGATGTCATCCTTCAGAAAACACCTTTTTATTTCGATGTCTCGGTCTGGGAATTATTGTGGTGGTCTCTGCACGGAGCTTCAATGTGTTTATTGCCTCCGCACACTGAAAAATTTCCGTCTGTCATAACTCATACCGTTGATAAATATAGAGTATCAATTTTACATTTTGTGCCCTCAATGCTTAATGTTTTTATGGAATACATCGAGAATAGAGGTGAGTATGAAATTGAAAAAATAAGATCCTTAAAACAAGTTTTTGCTAGCGGAGAACCCCTGTTGCCCCATCATGTTCAGTATTTTAATAAGCTGATAAGGAACAGGACTGGGACAAGACTGACTAATTTGTATGGCCCTACGGAGGCAACTATCGATGTAACCTATTTTGAATGCCCTTCTAATCCCGGAATTGATAAAATTCCTATAGGAAAGCCCATTGACAATACCCGCTTATTTATAACAAAAGGAAAAAAGCTCCTGCCTGCGGGAGAAGCAGGTGAACTTTGTATTGCCGGCGAACCAGTGGCACGGGGCTATCTAAATAATAAAAAATTAACAGCTGAAAAATTTGTGGATTGTCCGTTTATGCCGGGAGAAAAAATGTACAGAACAGGCGATATAGCCCGATTGCTACCTGATGGAAACATTGAATATCTGGGCAGAGAGGATCTCCAGGTAAAAATACGCGGCTTACGAATTGAACCTGGAGAAATAGAAGCAGTAATCAGAAACTTTGCACCAATAAAAGCCTCTGTAGTAGACGTAAGGAAATATTCAGAAACAGTGATATTAATTAATGCTTATATAGTCTGTTCAGCCGAAATTAAGGTCCAGGATCTTAGAGCTTACCTGGCAAATTATCTTCCGGATTATATGATTCCGGCCAATTTCATTGTCTTAGATGAGATACCTCTGACACCTATAGGCAAAGTTGATAGAAAGGCATTACCAGAAGCATTGATGATTCACCAGAGTTTATGATAAAGCGTGGAAATATTTATATATGCAAAAGAAAGATATATCAGAAGAAAAGTTTGGGAGTCCCGATATTGCGATTATCGGGATGTCCTGCAGGTTCCCTGGAGCAAAGAATATTTCGGACTTCTGGGATAATCTTTTAAAAGGAAAAGAATCAGTAAAACAATTAACCGATCAGGAAATCCTTGAATCCGGAGTAGAATCATCGTATCTGGATAATTCGTCTTATGTAAAAGCTTCACCTGTTTTAGATGGTCCCGGACTTTTTGATGCTCCCTTTTTCGGTTTTACTTCAAGTGAAGCATTAAGA
>DATFVA010000252.1:0-4276 GCA_035260565.1 Ignavibacteriaceae bacterium
TGCACTCCTGATTATAGCAGGCTTCGTATATTTTAATTCCAAATACCCGGATGTTGAAAAGCCCAAAAATATCAAAGTCGAGATTTCTCCCGAAAGAATAAAGCGCGGAGAGTACCTTGCGAATCATGTAGCAGGGTGTATGGATTGTCATGCAGTCCGGGACTGGTCCAAATTTGCAGGTCCGCCCGAACCTGGAACTCTTGGAAAAGGCGGCGATAAATTCGGCCACGAAATGGGTTTTCCGGGCGATATCTATGCAAAAAATATTACTCCTGCAGCAATAGGCAGCTGGACAGACGGGGAGCTTGTAAGGGCGATTACACAAGGGGTAAACAAAGACGGAAAAGCTTTATTTCCGCTGATGCCTTACCTTGAATTTAATCATTTAACGCAGGAGGATCTATATTCAATTGTTGCATACATTCGTTCTCTGCAGCCCCAGGATAATAAGATCCCTGATACCGAGCTTGATTTTCCGCTGAACCTGATTGTGAAAACTATTCCTCCCGAATCCTATATTCCAGCTGCTGAACCTGACAGGAATAACCCGGCTGGTTACGGGAAATATTTAGTCACCATTGCAGATTGTGCAGGCTGCCATACGCCCTCGGAAAAGGGAGAACCAAAGCCCGGGATGGATTACGCCGGCGGGCAGGAATTTAATTTTCCCCAGGGAGTGCTGCGTCCGGCTAACATAACACCTGATAAAGAAACGGGCATCGGTAAATGGACGAAGGATGATTTTATTGCAAGGTTTAAAGCATTTGATTCAGATTCTGCACGAAATATGATTGTTGATCCTAACGGATTTAATACAATAATGCCGTGGACTTTATTTGCCGGGATGACAGATGATGATCTTAGTGCAATCTATGATTATTTACAATCTGTAAAACCGGTTCATAATTCTGTCATTCATTTTACTCCGGCAAAGCTTAGGGAGTAAATTTTCCGGAGGAGGCTGTCTAACAAGGCCGATTTTTAGTACTTTCTGTTCCATCAGCAGACAGATTGCCGAAGGCTGTTCCGGGACAAATTTTTGACAGAGGCTGTATGAAAATCAAACCGGGATGCACTGAAATGCAGATAATTTGACTTTTTTATGGCGGAGTGACCCGCCTGCCGTTTTATCAACATAAGGTTGGCGAGGCAGGAACACCGTTTTCCCGCTATAGAAGCGGGACAGGCTGCTCTACATTTTCAAACAGCCTCTACAGCAGTATGCCGTAAAGACAGCCCCCTCAAAAAAATAAAACCATCATTTACTTCTTTATACAAATAAATATTTTACTTAGGTTTATTATATTCCTTTACGCTAATTATATCCGGTAAAATTTAATGAGTAAAAGAAAGAGCGGGAGAAAGTTTCTAAAATTATTAAAGTACTTTTTCCTCTTCATCGCTGTAGTGCTAATAGGGGGATATATCTATTTTAATTTAACTTATCCAAAGACCCTTCCTGCTACAGAAGTAGAGATTTATCCTACTCAGGCCAGAATTGAAAGAGGCGATTACCTTGTTAATCATGTAACGGCCTGCTTAACCTGCCATTCGCAGAGGGACTGGAAGATATTCTCCGGACCGGTTATCCCGGGGACAGAAGGTATGGGAGGTCAGAAATTTGAAGAAGGTCTGCCGGGAACCTTCTATGCATCTAACATCACCCCTTCGGGTATCGGGGAATGGACAAATGGTGAAGTTCTCAGAGCAATCACAACAGGCGTATCAAGAAGCAACCGGGTTCTCTTCCCCCTTATGCCCTATCCTGAGTATCACAACCTGGCAATGGAAGATCTTTATTCAATAATCTCTTATGTGAGGGGATTGGAACCAATAGTTAACGAGGTACAGCTCAGCTCAATTGATTTTCCAATGAGCATGATTGTTAAAACCATCCCGCCGGAATCATACAATCCTATCACTTCTATTAATGAAGAGAATTCAGTAGAGTACGGCAAATACCTCGTTACAATAGCCGGGTGCAGAAATTGTCATACCCCAATGGAAAGGGGTGAATTTTTAGATGACCTGAACTATGCCGGCGGAACGCAGTTTGAGATTGACGGGAAAATAGTAAATTCAGCGAATATTACTCCGGATATTGAAACGGGAATCGGCAGATGGACAAAAGATGATTTCCTGGACCGTTTTCAACAGTATAAAAATAAAGTAATACAGGTAAATCGAGGAGAATTCAATACACCGATGCCGTGGACAATATATGCCGGTATGAATGAGAGAGATTTAAATACAATTTACGATTACCTTAAGACTATACCCCCGGTACACCATAAGGTTGACAGGTAGAGCAGAAATGAACAAGAAAGATTTTCAGGTTAAACAGGATACAGAATTTTCACTTGATGAATTCAGCACTTCCGACACAGGCGGTTTCAAGGACAAAGGGGACACAAAAGATATTCTGAAGAAAAACATTAAGAAAATGTTCTCACTTCAGAATATGCTTTACGCATATGATAAGTACTCGCTGCTTATAATATTCCAGGCAATGGATGCTGCGGGAAAAGATGGAACTATTAAACATGTTATGTCGGGACTTAACCCTCAGGGCACCCAGGTATTCAGCTTTAAGCAGCCTTCACCGGAAGAACTCGATCACGATTACCTCTGGAGGATCCATAAGCATGTTCCTGAAAGAGGGAGAATCGGCATTTTCAATAGGTCGCATTATGAAGAAGTGCTGGTAGTAAGGGTGCACGACCTGATCAAAAATCAAAAGATTCCTCCGGGTCTGGTGAACAAGGATATTTGGGATTTAAGGTACAGGGAGATAAACAATTTTGAACAATATTTATACGAAAACGGAACTATCATCCTAAAGTTTTTCCTTCATGTTTCAAAAGAAGAACAGAAGCAGAGGTTCCTGAAACGGATTGATACTCCCGAAAAGAACTGGAAGTTTTCCGCATCAGATATTGATGAGAGAAAGTACTGGGATAAGTACCAGGCAGCATACGCAGAAGCAATTTCTGCAACAAGCAAAAAGCATTCGCCCTGGTTTATAATTCCGGCAGACCGCAAATGGTTCATGCGGTACGCAGTATCGCAGGTAATAGTGGAGGCGCTGGAAGGAATAAAAATGTCGTATCCTGTTTTGTCTGATGAACAGCTCGCAAATCTCGAAAGCTGCAAGGAGCAGCTTCTTCAGGAAAAATAATCCCCTCAATTATTAATTATACACTATTGAATAATATCGTGTTTTTCTTTCCATTTGTTATACCATTGAATAGACGGAAGCGAAAGCGGCACAGCAGGAATCTTTCCTCCGAATCCAAGAACCTGGTAAACCATTGAATTAATGCTTGTAACCTGAATGTTTGAAAGAGCTTCCTGGTTTATTGAGAATCCATATTTCATTGCAAGAGACGTTGTAAATTCCGCAAGCTTTTCCTGAAATTTTTTCCGGGCAAGGGTCTCTTTAATATTTGCTTTCTCAGATTCAAAGGAGCGCTGTTCCTTTTTTCTTCGTCTGTCGATCAGTTTGAAAACTGAATATTTTTCCCCTGTTTTAACAGGGCCATATATCCCGCCAGGCTGCATACTTTCTGAAATTCTTCCTATTTCACCAAATGATACGGCAGGCTCAAATTCTGTGTTTTCTTTCTCCCCGGAATATCTTCGTGCAAGGCTTTCAAAATCAGTTCCCTTATCAATTTCATCAAGTATAGTTTCAATGGTTTCAAGGCTGTCAACAGATATTTCGGATATCCTGACTTCATCCCCCAGGCTGTCTTTCTTTCCTTCAGCCATGTAATAATCAAGCACCTCTCTATCGCTTACAACAGTAGAATCATTAAACATATTCTGAAGGAGATAGAAGTAATAATTATCCCTCCACATTTTGTACGAATATTGAACGGAGGGCAGTTTATCTACTCCCTCCCGCAAGCCTTCATCTGCCAGCAGTTCCTGCTGAATGAAATGCCGGGTTTTAGAATTAAGAAAGTCAAGTACAGACTGATAGTCAATTTTTGACAGCCCGATAGGTTCAAACCGGAAATATGAAATAAAATCTTTCAAGGTTACATCCCTGCCGTTCAGTTCGACATAAATTGAACTAAGATCTTTACTGCTTATTTCGTCTTCGATCTGAAGTATATCAATATTGCTGATGAAGACTTTTTCAGTATCCGATTTCCGGCTCTTTACCTTTTGTTCTAATATATCATCAACTTTTTCTACGAATAATTTAAGCAAATCCCCCCTTGCCCTGATCTTTTTATCCTTAAAGAAATTAGCCATATACTTTTTATAG
>DATFVA010000253.1:0-12302 GCA_035260565.1 Ignavibacteriaceae bacterium
GTGCAGGAGTCGACTTCCTGAGAACAATTATCGATTTCAGGTTTAATATTGATCCGGAACTTAAAGCTTTCTTTTCATCTAATCCCCAGTTCCGTGCTGTGCTGACTGATCTTAAAGACACAAGAGATGATAAACGGTACCACGCCTATGTTCAAAATAATTTTTCAGTTAATAAAAAACTTTACTTTCAGCCGGGATTAAGATTTGATTATTATGATATCCTCCGCAAAGCTTATGTTGCCCCGAGAATGTCGATGTCGTATGCTCTGGATGATCTGACTACTTTAAGAGCTGTATGGGGCATTTATTATCAGTCGCCCGGTTACGAAAAGCTGCGGGATGAAAACGTGCTCTATGATTTAAGCGATGTCTATACCCGGAATCTTAAAGCAGAGCAGGCTGTGCATTATATCCTTGGTATTGAACGCTGGCTGGATGCTGAATGGAGCATTAAACTGGAAGGCTACTACAAGGATTTTAATAACCTTATTGTACAAAAAATTGTTCCCGGTGTAAAATACGAAACTTCTCCTATCCCGGATGAAAATCCACGTTACCCTTCCGGATGGACTCAGCCTGTTACTGTAGAAGGAGATTCGTTAACTCAAATCCCTGTAAATAATGCCGGTGGAAGTGCATATGGAATAGAGATTTTTCTGGCTAAGAAAAATCTTTCACCCGACGATAGACTTTCGGGCTGGATCAGCTATGCCTATTCTGATGCAAGGCGGATCGAGGCCGGATCGACCCTTCCTTTCCGGTTTGATCAGAGACATACAGTCAATATAGTCCTCAACTACCAGCTTACCCGCTGGCTTGATGTCGGCTTAAGATGGCAGTATGGCTCGGGTTTCCCTATAAGTCTTCCTTCGGGGGTTAAACCAAGGATAGTGCTCATGGATGAGAACGGCGATGGTATTCCCGAAACCCCTGTCATTGCAACAAGAACACCATTCGCAGGAGGAACCGGCGAAGTAATCTACGATGTTGATTATAACAATCAGAGGTTTAATTCAAGGAAACCGGCATATCACCGTCTTGATGTCAGGTTCACTGCTGTAACAAATTTCTGGAATCTTAACTGGTCATTTTATCTTGATGTAATAAATGCATATAACAGGCCAAATGTTGTAGGGTATGACTATTATATTAATAATGATCTTACCCTTGGGCGTGATACCAGTACAATGTTCCCGATAATCCCTACATTGGGATTTAGTGTAAAATTTTGATTAACTTATTTTATTATGAATAGATCAAAACTCCTTACAGTCTCAGAAATAACAAAACAAATTAAGCAGACCCTCGAGGCAGATTTCTCACAGGTTTCGGTCATAGGTGAAATATCTAACTATAAGGCTCACAATTCAGGTCACTGGTATTTTAACCTGAAAGATTCCGATGCTTTAATTTGCTGTACTATGTGGCGAAGTTTTAACAGCTATGTTTTCTTTACGCCCCAGGATGGTATGAAAATTATCGTGAGCGGCAAACTCTCAGTTTATCCTCCCCGCGGAAGCTACCAGATCGATGTTCGTTCAATGAAGCCGGCAGGTGAAGGAGAACTGCAGGCTGCCTTCGAGATGCTGAAGCAAAAACTAAATGCGGAGGGATTATTTGATCCCGCCCGTAAAAAAGCAATTCCGCAGTTCCCGCAGAAGATCGGAATCATTACTGCCATTGACGGAGCGGCTTTTAAGGATATGATCAGCGTTGCAGAAAGGCGTTACCCGTTAGCTGAACTTGTCATTGCCCCTGCAAGAGTGCAGGGAAGCGGGTCGGCGGAAACTATTACAGAAGGCATAAAGCTGTTGAATACACGTGATGATATAGATGTCATCATCGTCGCCAGAGGCGGAGGTTCAATTGAAGATCTGTGGTCTTTCAACGAGGAAGCGGTTGCCCGCGCTGTCTATAATTCGAAGATCCCGGTGATCAGCGGAGTAGGTCACGAGATCGACTTCACCATTACAGATTTTACAGCGGATTTAAGAGCTCCTACACCTTCAGCAGCTATGGAAATGGCTACTCCGGATATAAATGATATTTTTGCCTTTATAAACGATTTTTCATATAATTCTACATTAAAAATTAATGAATATTGCCGAAAAGGGAGAAAAAGACTCAGTTCAGTTCTTAGTTCGTACGGCTTCAGAGTTCCTTTGGATATAGTTAGAAATAAGTCTCAGTTAGTTGATAACCTGCTTTATAAAGTGCTTCAGAAAACCGATCACAGAATATTATTACACAATAATAAAGTTTCACTTCTGACAAAGGTTATTGAATCAAATAATGTTCAGAGAATTCTGGAAAGAGGTTTCACACTTGTGAGACAGGGAAATAAATATATAAAGAGAAAAGCCGGGTTTGATTCTAATGAAGAATCTGAATTGATTTTCGCCGATGGCAAAGTTAAAATAAGACCAGGGAATAATGAATAAGAAGAATAATAATAAGTTCGAAAAAGATCTGAAGAGATTGGAAGAAATTTCAGAGCTGCTTGAAGATAATTCAGTAGACCTTGATGATGCATTGAATCTATACGAAGAAGGTATTGAACTGTCGCGCACCTGTATCTCTGCATTGAAAAAGGCTGAATTAAGAATTACGGAACTGAAGAAAAAGCTTGATGAGCTTAATCTGGAAGATGAGGAATAGGAATAAAAGTATGGAAAATGAGAATATGTCAGAAGATGTAAAGTACCCGGTTCTGTCTAAGATAAACGTTCCGGAAGATATACGAAAGCTCGGATCGCAGGAACTCAAGATCCTTTGTAAAGATATACGCGAATATCTCATTGATACTATTTCAGAAGTTGGAGGTCATTTTGGCGGCGGGCTTGGAACCGTCGAACTTGCAGTTGCACTGCATAAAGTATTTAACACCCCTTATGACCTTGTTGTATGGGACACGGGACACCAGGCTTACCCTCATAAAATCCTTACAGGCAGAAAAGATAAACTGCATACAATACGCCATCTGAATGGTATAAGTGGTTTTCTTAAACGTGCTGAGAGCGAATACGATACTTTCGGTGCCGGTCACGCAACCACATCTGTGTCGGCTGCACTTGGTATGGCTGTAGCAAGAGATTTGAAAAAAGAGAACAGGAAGGTTGTTGCAATTATCGGCGATGGTGCAATGACCGGAGGAATGGCGTATGAGGCGATGAATAACTCCGGCATCACCAAATCGGATCTGATAGTAGTATTTAATGATAACCGTATGTCAATTGCTCCGAATGTCTGGCAGGTATCAAATTACTTTACAGAGATGATAGCCCACCCCGATTACAATAAGTTTAAGGGACAAATATGGGAGCTGACAGGTAAGCTTGATCAGTTCGGTGACAGGTTAAGAAAAATTGCCGCACGCCTTGAAAATGGTATTAAAGCAGTGATAACTCCGGGAATGCTATTCGAAGCACTGGGGTTCAGGTACTTTGGTCCTATAAATGGACATAACCTTCACCAGATGATAAGAATTTTTGAACAGGTTAAAGACCTGAAAGGACCTATACTCGTTCATGCAATGACGCAGAAAGGGAAAGGCTACAAACCTGCGGAAGGAGACGAACAGAGACTTCACGCTTCGACCCCCTTTGATAAACTGACCGGTAAAGCTTACAAAAAGAGCAGCGGCACTCCTTCTTATACTTCCATTTTCGGACATGCACTTGCTGATATAGTGAAAGAAAATAAAAATGTAGTTGGTATCACTGCAGCAATGCCCGACGGAACGGGGCTGGATATCCTTCAAAAAGAATTTCCGGAAAACTATTTTGATGTAGGTATTGCTGAAGAACATGCAGTAACTTTTGCGGCAGGATTGGCGACTCAGGGAATTGTTCCGGTGGTAACGGTATACTCTACTTTCTTACAGAGAGGGTTTGACCAGATTATTCACGACGTAGGTATACAGAAGCTCCACGTAGTCTTCGCTATGGACAGGGCAGGCCTTGTGGGCGCCGACGGACCGACTCACCATGGTGCTTTTGATCTTACTTACCTGAGGCTGGTTCCGGGTATGGTTATAATGGCGCCTAAAGATGAATCTGAACTTAGAGATATGCTATATACCGCGGTTAATTATAAAGAAGGCCCTATTGCTCTAAGATATCCGAGGGGTTCAGCACTCGGAGTAGAATTAAAAGACGGATTTGATATTATTGAGATCGGGAAAGCTGAAAAACTCAGGGAAGGTGATGATGTCGCCCTGCTGGCAGTGGGTTCAATGGTCGAATATGCACAAAAAGCTGCAGAGAAACTGGCCGCAGAAGGTGTTGTATGTGAGGTTATTAATATGAGATTCATAAAACCTCTCGATACAAGGATGCTCGATTATATTGCAGGAAAACATCCGAAGATTGTCACACTCGAGGAAAGCACCCTTATCGGCGGGTTCGGCAGCGCGGTACTGGAATATTTTAATCTTAAAAACTACAAAAATGATATTCTCAGGATGGGACTGCCAGATCATTTTGTTGAGCATGGAACCCAGAAGGAGCTTCACCATATACTGAAACTTGACCCTGAAGGAATTGTTGAAGGAGTTAAAATATTTTGTAGGCACAGAAGTCTTAACCAGGAGATTACTATTTGAGCGACAAAACTAACGTTGCAATAATTGGTTTAGGAGGAATAGTTCAGCTCGTTCACCTCCCTAACCTCATGAAGATGAATAATGTTAAGGTTACAGCCGTAGCTGAAATAAATAAAAACAGGCTCAACACCATCGCCGATAAATTCAATATCGAAGGAAGATATACCGATTACAAAGCGCTTCTTTCAGAAGCGGAGGCTGATGCTGTAATTGTTGCGACGCCAACGCACCTCCATAAAGAAACGGCTATAGCCTGCTTGAAAGAAAAAAAGAACATACTGGTTGAAAAACCGCTTGCTAGAACATATGCAGAAGCCAAGCCAATAATCGATGCAGCCAGAAAATCGAAGAATAAGGTTATGGTTGGAATGAACCTGAGGTACAGGCCGGATGCAATGATCCTGAGAAGTCTTATCAATTCCGGCGAGATCGGCGAACCATTCTATGTTAAATGCGGATGGATAAGAAGACAAAGCAGCAGCGAAAAGTGGTTTACCAGGAAAGAAGAATCGGGCGGCGGAGTTATTATCGATTTGAGTATCCTTTTGCTCGATCTGGCACTCTGGCTTCTGAATTATCCCCCCGTTACCAGTGTATCAACTCAGAATTTTTCAATGAATACCAAAAATGTTGAAGATAGTTCAATCAGTATGTTAAGATGTAAAAATAATGCTGTTATCAGTATGGAAACAAGCTGGTCAATACCCCTGGAGAAAGATCTTTTTTATTTCAATGTTTACGGGACAAAAGGTAATGCTTCGCTTAATCCGTTTAGAATAAACAAGAAGATCGATGAACAGTTTATGGACCTGACCCCTTCACAAACTGAGAGTGCATTGAACCTATTTAAAAAGTCATACCTTAATGAATTGAAAAGCTTTATTGGTGCGGTGAGAGGACTTAATCCTGTCTTCTCACCGGCAGATGAAGCTCTATCCAGGATGCGTGTAATTGATGCAATGTATCAGTCGGCTGCAAAAAAAACTGAAGTAAATATAAAGCAGACATGAAACCAAAAGTACTTTTAGTTGATGATGAAAAAGATATTGTGGAGTTCCTGGAGTATAATCTCAACCAGGAGGGCTTCGAGGTAATTACCGCTTATGACGGACTTGAAGCGCTTCAAAAATTAACCGGGAAACCCGATCTGATAATACTTGATATCATGATGCCCAACATGGACGGTTTTGAAGTCTGCAGACGCATAAGGGAAAATAAAGCCTACGCTGAAATACCGGTTATTTTTCTTACTGCTAAAGGTGCAGAAGCAGATGAGATAAAAGGACTTGAGCTCGGTGCAAGTGATTTTATCAAAAAACCAATCTCTCCCAAGAAACTAGTTGCAAGAGTTAATTCAAATCTTAGAAAAACTTCCAGTGAAAAGAATCTGCCTGTAACCGTAGAGATAGGTCCTTTACAGATTGACAGGGAGAAGTACGTTGTGCATATAGATGGTCATCAGGCAGTGCTGCCCAGAAAAGAATTCGAACTGTTGTATTTCCTTGCTAATAATCCCGGCAAGGTATTCAGCCGCGATACCTTATTAAAGACAGTTTGGGGCGTGGATGTATACGTGGTTGACCGGACCGTAGATGTCCATATCCGGAAAATAAGGGAGAAACTGGCTGAGTATTCCGACCTGATTGAAACCATTAAAGGTGTAGGATACAGATTCAAAAGTGTGGAATGACTTAAAATTAAATCTTAGCTCTGCAAAGATATTCCTGTCCGAATTTTTAATCTTTGACGCTGTATTTATCTTTATATTCATTTTTGTAATAGAACCTCTTCCCGGGAAGATACTCCTCATCATCATTATTCTTGCTCTAAGCTTGTTTTTTCTTAACCTGATAGGGGGTAAAAGATTAAGAGAAATGAATGAGATAAAAAATATTATCTCGAATATCAGGAACAATAATTATAAATCGGCAGAAGAGATTCATCTCGGAAGCAGCCTCCGTGGAATAGAGGAAGAGATTAAAGAAATGTTCATAAAGGCCAGAAGCGATGTAGAATATTTGAAACGCCTTGAAAGAATAAGGACAGAATTTTTGGGCAACGTTTCCCATGAATTGCGCACCCCGATTTTTTCAATTCAGGGATACATTGAAACACTCTTAAATGGGGCAATCAATGATGAAAAGGTAAATAAAAATTTTCTTGCTAAAGCTAATCAGCATACTATTAATCTGAATAACCTGCTTAACGATCTGATTGACATCTCGATGATTGAATCGGGTGAAATGAGAATGAGCTTCAGGTATTTCCCTGTGAAGGAATATCTTGAACATATCGTCACCGAGATGAAACCCGTCGCTGATGAAAAAAATATAAGTCTGATACTTCTGCCTGTAAAGGAAAAACTGCAGTTATTTGGCGATAAAAATAAGCTAAAACAAGTTCTTGTTAATCTGCTTATCAATGCTGTAAAATACACAGAAGCTGGTTCTATTACGATCAGTGTTGAAGAAGAAGAGGATACCGGAAGAATAGCAGTCCGCGATACTGGAATCGGCATTCCGCAGGAGGATATATCCAGAATATTTGAGAGATTCTTCAGAGTTGATAAAGCCAGGTCAAGATCAGTCGGCGGTACCGGGCTCGGTCTTGCAATAGTGAAGCATATTATAGAGGCGCACGGTTCAAAAGTAGAGGTGAAGAGTGAACCCGGTAAAGGGACTGAATTTTCGTTCCGGCTGAAAAAATAAAACGGATACCGAGCAAACCAGACCGTTAACCTTTTCCTGTCCCTAAACTCTGACCTGCATACTTCAGTCAGTCCTAAACTTAACTTTATACCTGAACCTGGACTTGAACTAAAACCCTGACTTAATACCGCATTTCTCGCAAAATTGTATTATTTGAGCTTATTTGAAGGTTCCAGCACGCTAAAACCCCCCTGTTTTTTCCTGTTATAAGAATTGACAAATGCGATTCAAATTGTTAACTTTGATGTCTAAATTTTTCAGAAAGGTCATGTAAATGTTTGCTGTTGTTAATATCTCAGGTCAACAGTTTAAGGTTGAAGAAAAAGGTAAATATTACGTTCCGAAATTAAATGCAGAACCTGATTCTGAAGTTTCTTTTGATCAGATACTTCTTTATTCAGATGATAAAAGTTTTAAGATCGGTGCTCCGTCTGTAGAAAAGATGAAAGTTACTGCTAAAATACTTGAGCATATTAAAGACGATAAAGTTATTATTTTTAAGAAGAAAAGAAGAACGAACTACCAGAAGAAAAACGGGCACAGACAGCAGCTTACCAGAATTGAAATTACCAGTATAGGTTAACAGAAGGAGAATTTATAATGGCTCATAAAAAAGGTCAAGGCTCATCCAGGAACGGTAGAGATAGTAATGCGCAGAGACTGGGTGTAAAAAGATTCGGCGGAGAAAAAGTAATTGCCGGAAATATTCTGGTAAGACAAAGAGGCACGAAATTCCATCCCGGTGTTAATGTAAAAAAAGGAGGGGATGATACTTTATTTGCCGTTGCTGACGGGATAGTGAAATTTGAAAGAAGACGCGGCGACAGACAATTTGTTAATGTATTTCCGTCCTGATAATAGTTTAATTTAAAGAAAAAACCCTCTTATGCAGAGGGTTTCTTCATTTTAAAGATTCACTGAAGAAATCAGAAGCCTAACCTTTCCATATCAGCAACGAGTGATTTTACCGCGCTAACAGAATTATCAAGAAGTGACTGCTCCTGTTCATCAAGTGTAAATTCAACAACCTTTTCAACTCCATTAGCACCAAGAACAGCGGGCACACCGGCATAATAACCGTTAACACCGAATTCACCGTCGAGATATGCGCATACAGGTAGTACTCTTTTTTCATCCCTCAATATTGCTTCCGCCATAGCTATTGCCGCAGCTGCAGGGGAATAGAATGCAGAACCTGTCTTCAGCAGTTTTACAATTTCACCGCCGGCCATTTTCGTCCTTTGTACAATAGCATCCATTACTTCCTGTGCTTTTGCCTTATCATTGTATTTCCTTTCGAGCAGTTCCATTACGGGAATGCCGTTTACATTTGCATAGCGGATGATCGGAACCATTGTATCGCCATGACCGCCGAGAACCATGGTGTTAACGTCTTTTACGGAAACTCCAAGTTCCCAGGCAATAAAAGTTGAGAATCTTGATGAGTCAAGTACACCCGCCTGGCCGAATACACGGTTATGGTCAAACCCGGTTACTTTCTTAAATAATGTAACCATCGCATCGAGCGGATTGGAAATAATCAGTACAATTGCGTTTGGGGCATATTTTTTAACGTTCTCGGCAACAGTGTTCATGATTTTTGCATTGGTTGTAAGCAGATCATCCCTGCTCATACCCGGTTTCCTTGGTAATCCTGCAGTGATAATTATTAAATCCGAATTTTCGATGTCTTTGTAATTATTTGTTCCTATTACCTGGGCATCGAAGCCGTCGATCCTTGCTGCCTCTCCGATATCAAGAGTTTTACCCTGGGGCATATCTTCAACTATATCATACAATACCACATCACCGAGTCTTTTCATAGCTATAAGTTGAGTCAGAACTCCGCCGATTTGTCCTCCGCCTATTAATGCTATTTTCTTCCTTCCCATAATTGTTCCTCTAAGTTTTTAATGAATTTTGTGTCCCGGGAACAAACCGGGACATTGTCTAATAAGCAAAAATAAATATGTATGCTTCCATTTGCAAAGCTCGGGGGATATTCTATATTTTAGAAACTCTTTTTCTGGAGCCTGATTATGAAAAAAATAACTGTCATCGGAGCAGGTAATGTAGGAGCTACAACTGCCCAGCGTCTTGCTGAAAAACAGCTTGCCGAAAATATTGTTTTATTTGATATTATTGATGGCCTTCCCCAGGGAAAAGCCCTTGATATCAGGCAGAGCGGCTCTGTTGAAGGTTTTGATACTTCAGTTACCGGGACAATTGACTATAAGGACACAGCTTCTTCTGGTATAGTCATTATAACGGCGGGGCTGGCAAGGAAGCCGGGTATGAGCCGTGACGACTTATTGAAGGCAAATGCTGCTATTTTGAAGGAATCAACTGCAAAAGTAATCGAATACTCTCCGCAGAGCATTATTATCATTGTTTCAAACCCCCTTGATGTTATGTGTTATGTTGCATTCAAAATTAGTGGATTTGAAAGCAGCCGTATAATCGGAATGGCGGGAATTCTCGACACTTCAAGGTTTCGCTTTTTCATTTCACAGGAATTAAAAGTTTCAGTTATGGATGTAAGTACTTTGGTACTGGGAGGACATGGGGACTCGATGGTACCTTTAATCAGTCAGACAAGTATCTCCGGCATACCCTTAACACAGTTGCTGTCAAAAGAAAAAATTTCCTCACTTGTGGAAAGGACACGAAAGGGCGGAATCGAAATCGTGAATTATCTGAAAAGCGGAAGTGCTTATTATGCCCCTTCTAGTGCGGCTGTAGAGATGGCGGATTCAATTGTAAAAAACAGGAACCGCGTACTACCTTGTTCTGCCTGGCTGGATGGTGAATACGGGATCCATAATGTTTTCTGCGGGGTACCGGTTAAACTCGGAAGAAACGGCATCGAACAAGTTATTGAAATGAAGCTTCAAGCTGACGAACTCGCTTCTCTGCAAAATTCAGCAAAGGAAGTCAGTGAGTCGATCAGAATACTGGAAGGGAGAGGGTAGAACAAGGGCGATCGTAAACTTTATCTTCTACTTAAACTTAAACGTTCAACTAATATTTAAAACCAGTGTTGTTTCTGTTCCTTCAGGAGTAATGTTATATCTCAGGTCGTCCATATATACCCGCATTAAATATAATCCTCTGCCGGAATCTTTGAGAAGGTTTTCAGGATCGGTGGGATCGGGAACCGCTTCAGGCTGAAAACCGGGACCCTGGTCTTTAATAGTAATATAGAGTTTCCCTTCAATAACTTTGGCGGTAATTTGTACAAGTTTTGTCTTGTCGCTCTTGTTGGCGTGTATGATAGCATTGGTGGTAGCTTCGGTTACAGCAAGGAGCAAAGCGGACAATTTATCATCATCCAGTCCGAGATCTTTTGCGAAATAGTTTATGAATTCTTCAACTGTGATGAGATTATTCGGATCGCTCTCGATCTCGAGATAATATTTTTCTTCTGCCAAATTGTTTCCTGAATTTGATTTTGTAAAATAGGAAAAAATTTTTTTATTCCAATCAAAAATTCCAATTTACTTCAAAAGAAAGATTGGCCTGCTGCCGCTTTGATTTATCGACTGTTATAAACTCATACCAGCCGTATACCTTCAGATAAATTGAATTTTCTACTAGCCATAGTATTTCTGTCAACGGTCCTATGCTAAGATAATCAGAATCTTTGATTCTTGTTCTCCCTTTGTAATTAAAAGTTATCAAAGAGAAAATCCTGCTTCCTACACCAAAACTGACATCTGAATACCTTAATACCAGTTTCGGTTCCGCGTAAATTTCCTGCAGATACCTTGTCGGTTTCTCGGCAAAAGCCGACCAGTTAAGTTCACCCTGTTGTGAAAGCTTAATATAGCCGTAATTTTTCAGAGCAAATTTTCTGCCGAGACTTATTGTACTTGAGTCGGTGGCTGTAAATTGCCGGAAAGAGAAGCTTCTCAGGTTGGGTACCAGATCCCTGAAATCATAGACGGTATAATTTGCCGAAACTTCAAACCCGTTAATTGAGGTTACATTTTTACCATGATAGTCTCCCCCCGCAGAGAATTTGAGAACCCGGTTAATATTATTATTTGAGCTTTTCTGCGAGAATATATAAACGACATGGCTCTGCGTACCTTCGGCTGTCAAAAAAGTATTAAAAAAGGGAGTCAGTACTCTTACATACCTTAAGCGGATGATCGAAAGGAGCTCATCCCTGTCGTCGAAATTATCCGGACTTGGAGTATCATACCTTAGTTTATTCTGATAAAAGCTGAATGAGAGCTTATTAGAACCAGAAATATTCCAGTCGCCAAGGAGAGAGACTGCAATCCTGGCCGAATTATTGTTTTTCTGACTTTCCAGGTCTTGCCGCTCATCAAAAAAGATGGATCCGGTATTAAGGAAGTTCTTCGCTATATGTTTTTCATCTCTTTCGGCATAATTTATCTTTAACCTTCCGGAAAAAGCAGAAGTAACATACCTGAAATTTGATTCCACCTCGAATTTTAATTCTTCAATCCTTGAATCAAAGACTGAATTAGATAAAATCTGTAAGGGGTGGTACCTCGTATCGCGATCAATATTTCTCCAGTCGAGACGGCCGGTGAGATCCAGACCGAAACCCTCAAGAAAATTGTTATACGTTAATCCATCCTGGAGCAGGTATGATGTTTCATCTCTGCTCTGAAGATTATTAATAATATCATATTCATTCGAGATTATCGAATCTGCAGAATAATAAAAATCTTTCCTGTTCTGTGAGTAACCGGTTGTGATATAATTGCTGACATTTTCATTGAATACGCTGTTTACAAGGAGATTAAAGTACCTGGTTAAGTTTTTCCGGGGAGAAATATCTTCATTCCTGAATCTCAGCTTTGAGGACAGATTAAAGCTGGATATATCATAATTATCAAGTAACCCTTCGCCCCCATATATAAATCCATTATCAATTTCGCCTATCTGTCTGTTGTTCGAATACCCGAAGAAAGGCGAGAGATGAATGTTGCTTCCGGGTGTCAGGTCGCTGAAAA
>DATFVA010000254.1:0-5563 GCA_035260565.1 Ignavibacteriaceae bacterium
TAGAAAGAAACATTGTGATTTCTCCTTCCTAAGTTCACTGAATCAGATGTGACCAAGAGGTGGTGACTAAAGTGGTGACCTTTCTGAAGCTTTTAATGGGTGGTGACCCATCTGGTGACCCACTTTCAGGTACAAAAAGGCCAAAAGCAGCAGCAATTCAAGCCATTTTTGTGGAGGTGGCGGGAGTCGAACCCGCGTCCGAAGTTAAGATCCAAAGAACATCTACACACATAGTCTGTTTTTGTTTTTAGCTTAAGGCTACCAGACAGACAAGGATCACTTTAAGCCCTCCTGTTTTAATTTCACCCCGTCATCACAGGCGGCTGACGGGACTATCGTGCCTAAACGTCGTTCATCCTTACCCCGGCACGAAAAAGTAAGGTGAACGGCTGCTAAGAGTTTACTTAGGCAGCTAGGGCGTAATTATATTCGCCAGTTATATTTTTATTCCCAATTGTTTAACGTGTATTTCGGGGAACACGATGTGCAGTTCTATGTCTCTTCAACCCCGTCGAAACCAAAATTCACCCCCCTAAAGTCAAGGAACAAGTAACAAGTAACAAGTAACAAGTAAGAAGTATCAAGTAAGAAGTAGGGAGTAAGGAGTTACTTTTTCCAGATGGTGTCAGGGATTCCTGAGATCATATTTTCATAACGTGCAAGAACAAAAAACAGGTCGCTTAACCTGTTCAGAAATATAATGATATTTTCTCCCACTTTCTCTGAATTGTTTAACGCAACTACCCTGCGCTCGGCTCTCCTGCATATGGTCCTGCATATATTCAGTTCTGCAGCCGCCCTGCTGCCGCCGGGGAGTATGAAATTCTTCAGAGGTTCAAGCTCATTTTCAAATTTGTCAATCTGCTTTTCAGCAGCTTCAAAAAACTCTTTCGATACCCGCGGAATATCGTATTTTTCAGTCTTTTCGTTTAGGGGAGTAGCAAGGTCTGAACCTACTGTAAATAACCGGTTCTGGATGTTGTTCAGCAGTTCCTGTACTTCTTTACTCTTCGTTTCCGTGATTGCCAGTCCTATATACGAATTTAGCTCGTCAATTGTTCCGTATGCTTCAATTCTGGGCGAGTTTTTAGGTACTCTTTCCCCTCCGAATAACCCGGTTTCGCCTTTATCGCCGCCTTTGGTGTATATTTTCATCTTTTGAAAGGGATTTTGTGTACCTGGACTTCGGTTTCGTTGCCTTCCGGATCTTTTGCTTTCAGCTTTGTTCCATCTTCCTGGTGCTTTTTCCTTATGTATCCTAATCCAATACTCTTCCTGCATTTTACCGAGTAAACAACTGAAGTAACTTTTCCGCTTTCACTTCCATCGCCGTTAAAAAGACTATACTCCTTTTTCCCGGCTTCTTCATTAAATACTACACCTTTAACCGACCGCTGTACTTTGTCATAAGTATCCAGCCTGGCTATTACTTCCTGCCCTATGTAGCAGCCTTTTTTGAAATCTATGAATTTAAGAAGTCCTGCTTCGTTAGGATTATATTCGTCATTAATTTCGTTGGGTGCCTGCAGAATGCCCTGCTCTATGCGGAAAATATTCCATGCTTCTTCACCTACAAGGTGAAAATCAAAAATGCCTTTGTTCTCAAACGCAAATTTTATAAACCTGTACCCGTTCATCCGGTCTGCAATTACCCAGTATTTTAAATGACCTTTTCCGTCTCTCATCTTTGCAAGGAAGAACAGCATCCCTTCGGCACTGATTACTTTGAATGTATCTTCTGCTATGTTGTTTACTACCATTCCGCATACAAGGGTTAAAAATGAATCCGCCTGGGGACCCCTTATTTCAAGCAGCGTGTACTTTCCATTTATGTCCGATACTTTTACATCGTCCGAGATGATATATTTTCCAAGCCACTTGATTACTTTCGGATGATGTTCACGACTGGTGAAGAGTATCTGGTAATCTTCAAAATTCAGCAGGGTGGTAAGATCAATTATTCTTCCTTTTTCTGTTGTGAAAATTGTTTTTCTTATCTGTTCCTTGCCGAGGTCTTTAATATTATTTGTGCTTACCCTGTGGAGGAAATCGAGGACATCTTTTCCCCGGAGCTCGATCATTCCATAGTATGAAATGTTCCTTAACCCCACGCCGTCCGAAAGGCTCTGCAGTTCATCTTCAACTGATGTATACTTCAATATTTTATCATTTTCAGCAGCATCAGCATTGATGCCGAGACTCTGTAATAAATCTGTATATGTAGCTTTTTCCTGAATCTCCAACTTTATTTCTCCTGTTATACCGGCATTTAATCTAAAAATATATATAAAATGATTTAATTATTGAAATTTTCGCTGCGATGAGTTTTAGGTTCCAGCTTGCAAAATCAGCACAATGGGCGTTACAAAGATAAGAAAAAAATATTAATATGGACGGGTTTGTTTTGAGTTCCGGGTATTTATATAGGCCCCCTTAGCATTATTCCATACGAACGGGATTGAGTCCATTGCCTCCACCCTCTTTCCTGAATCATAGTAAACGTATTCATAATAATCGGGGTACCTGTCGTTATTGAAATTCAGTATGGTCCTCTGGAAATTTATTCCCTTATAGGTCATTAATAAATGAGGTTTGGAGGTAAAGCCGTCCGTAAGGAAGTAATTGTAATCAATATGACCGATTCCCTGTGCATAATGAAAGTTCACCCTGATATAGGGGATATCCTGGTATTTCCAGTTTTCAATTGAAAATGTGTTGAAACCGCCGTGAGACGGAATTACAGATTCCCAGACGACATTAATCCTGTCCTCCGAACAGTGAAAAAGGACAAGATAGAAGAAGGCCGTCCCTAATTTTGTGCTGTCCAGGTCAATAAAACTTTCAGTATACCCTACAATATTTTTAGGCTCAATGAACCTTTCGCCCGATTTGGATTTTGCAATGACTCCGAATATATATCCCGGATGGTCCCGGGCATATATAACTGCCGGCCGGGGAATGTTATACGTCAGTGTTTTATCAAAATCCACAAGGTAGGTGCCTTCGGGGTAATGGGAAAGCACAAATTCCTTCAGTGTGATAGTGTCGCACGGGAACCTGCCCGATGCAAGTTTTTTCTGCTGCTCGAGGTTGTATTTCTGAATGGCTGCGTCCCTGGAGGGAGAATATGCAGTCTCCTCTTTCTTTGCCCGCTGTTCCTCCTTCTCTTTTTCATTCCCGCAGGAGAAAAGAAGAAAAAGGATTGAAACCGATATAACGAATAATACCGGTTTCAGTAAGACATTATTTTTATTTTTTTGAATATTCATCAAAGAAATATGCCGAGCTCATTATCCCCAGCTTAAAATGATTCAGATTAAAATGTTCATTGGGTGAATGCAGGTTCTCGGAATCGAGTCCTAATCCCATCAGAACAACAGGCGCTTTTAACTTATTTGCAAATACATTAACTATCGGTATCGATCCGCCCTCCCTGATAAAGACAGTTTTCCTGCCGAATGCTTTTGCCATTGCATCCGAGGCTGCAAGCGCAGCGTGAGAATCAAGGGGAGTAAGACCCGGCAGCGCTCCGTGCAGATCCCTTACGGTTACTTTAACAGATTTCGGTGCAATTTTCTGAATATAATTTTTAAACATCTTTGCCACCTTAGCAGGCTTCTGATCAGGGACAAGACGCATACTTATTTTTGCCGTAGCTTTTGAGGGAAGGACTGTTTTTGCTCCCTTTCCTGTAAAGCCGCCTATTATTCCGTTACAGTCGAGTGTGGGTCTTGCCCATAGACGTTCAAGAGTGGAATATCCTTTTTCTCCCTGGAGAGTACTTACACCGATTTCTTTAGCGAATTTCTTTTCGGAGAAATTAAGCTTCTTAAAATTTTCTCTTTCTTTTTTAGTCAGCTTTTTCACATCATCATAAAAACCGGGTATTGTGATATGCCCGTTCTTATCCTGAAGCTTTGCAATTATACCGGCAAGGATATTAACAGGATTGCCGACAGCTCCGCCGAATGAACCGGAGTGCAGATCCTTTTCGGGTCCTATAACTTCAACTTCCTGGTAACTCATTCCACGCAGTCCGTATGTCAGCGTTGGAATTCCCTCCCCGAATAAGCCTGTATCAGAAATCAGAACGGCATTGCACGCCAGCAGGTCGGTATTGCTTTTAATAAATGCTTCAAGACTTTCACTGCCTATCTCTTCCTCCCCTTCTATAATGAATTTTACATTCACAGGGAGACTCCCTCTCCCCTTGAAAAAAGCTTCTACGCTTTTAATGTGCATAAACACCTGACCTTTATCATCAGTTGCACCGCGGGCCCATATCTTGCCGTCCCTTACTTCAGGTTCAAAAGGAGGCGACTTCCATAACTCTATAGGGTCTACAGGCTGAACATCGTAGTGTCCGTACACCAGCACTGTCGGTTTTCCCGGGGCGCCGAGCCATTCACCGTAAACGAGCGGATGCCCTTCAGTTTTAAATATTTCCACCCTGTTCAAACCTGCCTGTTTCAGTTTCTCAGCTACGAATTTTGCAGCGTTATTTATGTCGTTCTTATTTTCCGGCAGCGTACTGATGCTCGGGATTCTAAGGAACTCTTTCAGTTCTTCGATATAATTCGGCTGATTCTCCTTGATATAGTTGATTACTTCTTCCAAAACTTAACTCCTGTTCTATTGGTAGATTGAGTATTTATAAATAACCGGAATAAAATTCCTGAAATGATTCACAGTAAGCGAATCAAGTTGTTTTAATATCTCATTTGAAGGGGTGAAAAATGTCTTCCATGGATCATCAACAAGATAAATATCGTTTCCGGAATCCATAGTTACGCTCTCGATTGATGCAACATAATCAAAAGAATTATAACTTGGAATATTAGTTTGAATTTTTATAAGAGCGGTATCTTTAAGGTTAAGACCACTGTCGAAAATAAGATGAAAGAATGTTTTGTTATTACGGTCAACCCCGTAAAGCGAATAATTTTTATCGCTGTACAACCCGCATATAGTATGGATTCCAAGCGGCCTGGTATTAACCTGTTTTAGTATCCTGCCTGAACTCCTGTCTGCAATAAACAAGACAGAACTGTCGGCAAACATTTTACCATTGGTAAATCCTTCAAGGCCGAGATAAAAATAATCATCATCCACCGCCAGTCCTTCATAACCTATATTGTCTGCCAGGTATTTGCGGAAGAGTTCGGCAGGCTGAAAGTCCAGTCTTTTAATATCTTCAATAGTATCCGACAAAACATCGTTATTTTTAAATTTCAGTTTATATATACCGGCATATCTTTCCGGGTGTGGCCCGTTCCCTTCAATTGAAAGGAATACTTCTTTATTTTTTTTATCATATACAATTTCTTCAAAATCAGCTTTCGGAAAAGTATCGATGTATGCCTGGAAACTTCTCGAGAACCCGATTGGTTTGATTTCAGAGACCGTATCCCCGGAAATTACCAGGTGAAGTATGCCGCCTGTGTCATCGGCAAGGAGAAAATACTTTTTACCATCCGGACTTTCTTTTATAAACGTGATGCCGGAGGTCTGGTCGGCTTTCACCCCGTTTACGGTTAGCCATTCAGGGTATAAAGGATCTGTT
>DATFVA010000255.1:0-3334 GCA_035260565.1 Ignavibacteriaceae bacterium
GTTAGTCGTCTGAATTTATCAGTCTATCAGTCTCCGCCTATAGAAGATTTACTATTTAAATTACGATAAATGAATGGCAATGAATGAAAAGCAAATGACATTAGCCCTGAATCCGCTAATAGTAAATCAAACATTGGTCACTTCAGCATTCCGCTTTACGCTGTACATCCAAAATTCCTGAATGATAGAAAATCCAATAGTTTTTTACTATTTTCACTTAACCAGTTTTTTGAATTGTAGGTTTGCAACCAAATAGATGGGCTTTATAGAAAGAGTATCCTGAATGGAAAGAATAAGTAATAAAGCAAAAAATTACAAGGAAGCTGAGGATTGGGAAATACTGCAGGAAGTTAATATGACTCCCGAAGAAAGACAGAAAATTGCTAAGGAACTTAAACGAAGATTTTATGGTGATAAACCCAGGGACGTGAGAGAGAGCCATAAGAAATGAACAACACAAATTTCTCAGGAGATATCCTGGATTTTTTGAATCTGCTTTTCATTCATAAAGTAAAATATCTGATAGTGGGTGGTGAAGCAGTTATCTATTATGGTCATGCAAGATTGACAGGAGATATTGATATCTTTTATGAGCTTAACGGTAAAAACATAGAGTACCTTTATGCAGCATTGAATGAATTCTGGAACGGAGATATTCCCGGTATAGAATCGAAAGAAGAATTAATCAAAGTGGGTTTGATCTTCCAATTCGGTGTCCCGCCTAATCGTATTGACCTGTTAAACACCATAGAGAAAGTTAAATTTAATGAAGCCTGGGAGCACAAAGTCTCCAATGAAATCTTCTATAAAAATAAAACAATAAGTATATATTATATCAGCCTTGATGATCTGATTAAAAATAAAGAAGCCGTTGGGCGATATAAAGATCAAGATGATCTTAAATTTCTGATTGCTGCAAAAAAGAAGGGTGTTTAAGCGGCAGATTACAAGTAGGATGATTGATCTCCTTGGGTGGTATGTAACCCTCAATTTAATCCGTTAAGTTCGAAATCTATCAAATTAAAATTCCTAAGACATCACTGATAATAAACTGCCACATAATTGTAGCCAGCGCTGTTCCTGAAATTACCACCTGCATATATTTCACCGTTATAGTTTATGCAGATTGCAAGTATGTTCATATCCGCGTTTAAGCTTCCTATTTCGTTCCAGGTTCCGTTTTCCCAGGCTGCAACTGCATTTCCAAAATTCTTAATTGAAAAACTTCCGGCTGCATATATATTCCCATACGAATCTGTAGAAAGAGAAGCTGCGCCTCCATCCAGGCTTCCGTATTCACTCCAGCTGTTCCCGTTCCATCCAGCCACAAAATATTTCCCCAATGAATTATGAAAATCTCCCCCGACGAACAATTCACCAGCAGAATTAGTAAGCATTGTCTTAATAATTCCGTCGGTAACATTAAGATCACCCATTTTCTGCCATGTTCCATTCCATTCAGCAACATAAGGCAAGCCCGATCCGCCCTGAGCTGAAGCGCCTGCGTAGACGATTCCCCCAACATCGGCGCATAATGAGGAAACAGGATCACTGGTGTTATAGCTGCCTATGTTACTCCACGCAAATCCGTTCCATTTATAAACGACATTTAGTCCGCTGGTATTTTCTATGACCCCTGCCGCATAAACATTATTGTTAACGTCAGTGCAAATAGTAAGGCCAGGAGAATAGTCGGTATGTATACCAAGGTCACTCCAGGAGTTTCCGTTCCACTCAGCTATATATCTCAGGTTGGCTGTGCTGGTAAATTCTCCGGCTGCATATAAGTTACCGTTTTTATCAGCGCACAAAATTTTAATTATACCATTAGCCTTGAAGTTACCAAGGTTACTCCAGTTATTGCCATCCCATTTAGCCACGTAATAAGAAGCGCTGTCATTTGTAAATGCACCTGCAGCATAGATATTTCCAGATACGTCAGAACAAAGTGTTTCTATGCTTCCGTTTGCATTAAAATTGCCAGTCTGAATCCAGCCGGTTGTGCCCGGTGAAGGAGCACCCGGGACAGAAGCAGTTCCTTTGTCACAACCTGTCGATAAAATTGATATCGAAAATAATACAGTTATGTAAAGAGGTTTCTTAAAGATTCTGATAAAATGATGTATTATATGCATGCCTCACCCTTTTATTTATTGGAATATTATTCCTCGTTTCAATATTTATGTAAGTGTCTGCCTGGAAAAAGAACATCATAAACCTGCCTATTACCAGACAGGTGAAAATAGGAAGAAAGAGAAGAAGTTAAAAGCGGGATTTTGATATCGTTAACCCATTCGCTGAATCCGTTAATCCGCTAAAATGCGCCATACACACTGGATAATCTTCAGTTATTACTGAATATTATTCACCGAATGGGTGCGAAGGCGAAAGCAGGGAAGAAATAGGCCCGTTTAAGGGGATAAACAAGGAATACGGTTTTATTTTTGCTTATATAATATCAAAAAAGGTGTTTTCATTTAATAAAAATTGTCATATCTTATTTCATAAGTATAAATTAAGGATTCTATGAATTTTATGTTGAAAAATAATGCAGATATTAAAAGTCTCGCATACATATTTATTACCACAGCTATGTTTGTTGCCCAATGGATTTGGATCGGGATGAACCCATTTATATATACGTGGTATTTATTTATGTCAGTTTCCGTTGCGGTAATGACGCATAATCATAACCATCTGCCGATGTGGAATTCAAAGAAACTAAATCTACTTACCGACTGGTGGCTTACCGTATTTTACGGATTCCCGATTTTTGCCTGGATACCTACACATAATAAAAATCATCACCGGTTTAATAACCGTGAAGGTGATGATTCTATCACATACAGGATAAGCGAACGGAATAATTTCCTGACGCTCATTTCATATCCTACCATCAGCGGTTACTACCAGCAAAGAGCTATTAAAGAATATCTTAAGGAACTGAAAACAAAAAATAAAGAGAAATTCCGTATATGTATTTCGCAGTATGCAGTGCTTCTTTTGTGGGTAGCAGCCGCACTAATACTTGACTGGGAGAAAGCATTGCTTTTTGTTATAATTCCCCAACAGGTATCATTGTTCAGTGTATTGATTTTTAATTATGTACAGCACGTTCATGCCAATGAGGAATCCGAGTGGAATCACTCAAGGAACTTTACCGGGTTTTTGAATTTCCTGCTATTCAACAATGGATACCACACAATTCACCATCATAAAGCCGGGCTACACTGGAGTAAAGTACCTGAAGCCCATAAAGAGATTGAAAAAAATATCGATCCCGATCTCCTTGAAAAGAGTTTCTGGTGGTATATTTTCAGAAGCTACATCCTTT
>DATFVA010000256.1:0-2394 GCA_035260565.1 Ignavibacteriaceae bacterium
AGGCGAGGGAGTAGAGAATCTTTCTATTGAAGAGAGGCTGACTATTTCAAATATGACTACTGAATGGGGAGCACTTGCAGGCGTTTTTATAGTTGATGACAAAACTATTAACTGGTTGAAAAAAAGAGCTGAGTTTATTTCGAAGAGAGGACTGGAAAAAGTAAATTCCGATGCTGACGGTAACGGTGCCCATCCCCGGCTGAATAGAAAACATATCGAAGAACTGGAGAAAAATATTCCGCAAGCTGATAAAGATGCTTTTTATGCTAAGGAACTGATTATAGATTTAGCAACGATTGAGCCACTTGTGTCCGGTCCAAACACAGTAAAGACTATGAACCCCGTTTCAGACTTAAATAACGTAAAGATTCATAAAGCCTACCTTGTCTCCTGTGTAAACAGCCGCGTAGATGATATTGCCGAAGCAGCTTCAATTGTTAAAGGAAAGAAAGTTGCTGAAGGAGTAGAATTTTATATTGCTGCTGCATCAAGCGAAGTGCAGGCCGAAAGTGAAAAGCAGGGTTACTGGCAGACACTTATTGAAGCAGGAGCAATTCCCCTCCCTCCCGGCTGCGGTCCGTGCATAGGTTTGGGAGTAGGCCTTCTTGAGGATGGTGAAGTCGGGATTTCAGCTACAAACAGAAACTTCAAAGGCAGAATGGGTTCACCTAATGCCCAGGCTTATCTTGCTTCTCCGGCAGTAGTTGCATCATCAGCTATTGCGGGTAATATTTCGTATCAGTGGTCAGAACAGAACAAGAAACTTCTGGGAGAAATAAGGGTCAATGAAAAACAGGAATCTGAGTCCGCGGAGGTTAAAGTAATTGACGGTTTCCCGAAAGTAGTAAAAGGAGAATTAATATTCTGCAACCAGGATAATCTCAATACAGACGGAATTTTCCCCGGTAAGTATACCTACATCGATGACTTTACTCCTAAGCAGCAGTCCGAAGTTGTAATGGAAAACTATGATCCCGGATTTGTGAAGATAGCCGGTGAAGGAGATATACTTGTCAGCGGCTTTAATTTCGGAACAGGATCATCAAGGGAGCAGGCAGCTACTGCATTAAAGTATAAAGGAATAAAATTAGTCATCGCCGGATCATTCAGCGAAACATATAAACGGAATGCTTTGAATAACGGCTTTCTTATTATCGAATGCCCGAAACTTGTAAATGATCTGAAATCTAAATTCGGAAAAGAAAGTTTAACGGTTAGAACAGGTATAACTGCAGAAATTGACTTCTCAAAATCAAATATCAAAATCAATGGGAAATCATACTCAATCGATCCGGTCGGAGTCCCGGCACAGGAACTCATAGTGGACGGCGGACTGGAAGAATGGGTTAAGAAAAACCTATAGTTAATGGCACACTGATATAACTGATCGGACAGATAAAAACTGATTACGGAAATTTTAATTGGGGAATGATTTCTGTTTAAATCTGTTAAAGCAGTGTTCAATTGAATTTTAAAAGTAAATACTGTTTATGGAATATCTACACAAAGATATAACTAATAATATTATCCGGACATTTTGTAATGCCAACAATAATCTGGGCTATGGATTTTTAGAGAAGGTCTACGAAAATGCAATGCTGATTGAATCAGAAACGATGGGAGTAAATTGTGTCAAACAAAAACCTATTCCTGTTTATTATAAGAGCCTCTCAGTTGGTGAGTATTTTGCCGACATAATAGTAGAAGGCAAAGTAATAATCTAATTAAAAGCTGCAGAAGGATTAATTGAAGAGCACGAAGCTCAATTACTGAATTATTTAAAAGCTACAGATATCGAAGTCGGGCTTCTCTTAAATTTTGGGAAAGAACCTCAAATAAAAAGGAAATTATTTGAGAATAAATTCAAAGAACAGTTTAAATCTATTTGATCTCTTTAATCTGTGTTCCATTTTTTCAAGGTAGTTTTGAAATATGAATAAATCAATCGCAAGAACAATAGCTGAATTTGCTATAAACTTAAAGTATGAAGACCTTCCTTCCGAAGTGAATGATCAGGTAAAGAGATTCTTATATGATTCAATCGGCTGTGCCTACGGGGGATATCATACAAAAGATGTTAACATTTTAAGAGATATTTACACGGATATGGGAGGCAAACCGGAATCCACACTGATAGGTTTCGGGAATAAAATGCCGGCAGTTAATGCAGTGCTTGTTAACTCCTTAATGATACGGGCACTGGACTTCAATGACATTTACTGGAAGGAAGACCCCTCCCATCCATCCGATTTAATCCCGGCAGCACTCTCAACCGGGGAGTCCGTCGGCGCTCCGATGAAGGATGTAATTACAGCAATTGTTCTGGCTTATGAATTTGAACAGAGGATGTGCGAGTTTGCCGTGCCCGGCATCAGAGAACGTAAATGGCATCAT
>DATFVA010000257.1:0-3448 GCA_035260565.1 Ignavibacteriaceae bacterium
TTTGTGATCGGCGCATTTGCAGGCAACTCACTTTCAACCAAAGCTGATGAGCACATACTTAAAAGGCTTATTGGAATAGGACTTTCATTATCCGGATTGGTTTTCCTGATTTACTCTCTGTACAGTTAAATATTTTTATTATCAGAATACAAACTGTACATTTAGTAAAGGTATCTCCAATTCCGGGGGAGTTCCGCCTGTATTATTATTCTCCGGAAATTTACTTCTGTAGTACTTGCCCACCGTCGAACCGATTGCATAACTCATGAAAGCTGCTGCTACCGCATCAGAGAACCAGTGCATGCCGCCGCGGTGCAGGGAGGAAACTCCGTATATCATGTAAGCAACAAGAGAATAGCCTGCTATTTTAAGCCAGGTTTTTTCTGAATAGAAACTTGTAAGTGCAGACACAACTGCCATCGTTGAGGACGTATGTCCTGATGGCCATCCCCAGAAAATTCCTCCTCTCATAAATCCAAACCTGAATGTCTTGCTCAATGCTTTCATATCCGCATTATGCTCCCAGTCGGGATTAGGGCGTCCTGTAACTGCTTTCAATAAAGAATTATAAAGAAATGCGATAAGACTTGACTGCAGCACTGCAAAGGATGCCGCGACAGCGCGATCGTCCTTTTTTAATTTTCCGTATGCATACAGTGAACCTCCTGTGACAAACGGAATAAACATTCCTGCCCGAATAACAGGCATAGCAGCTTCACCGTAACCCTCATGCTCATAAAAGAATTTATGAACATGATAATCTGTATTTGTAGTAACGATTAAAACAGTTGAAGCAATTCCGGCAAGATGCAGATAAAGATTGCCGCCCTTAAAGCTGTTAACAATATTGTTTCCCAGATTTCCGAACAGGTTGAGATCGGGGACCTGGTTATCTGTGAGCGTTAATCTGTTTTCAATAAATTGACTTTCCTGCGCAAGCAAAGCTGGTGAAGTCATTCGAAACTGGGATTGTGCGGTATTTATCCCCACTAAAAGAAGAACTATCGATAAAAGAAATTTCATATCGCTTAAAAAGTTAGATAGCTTAAATTAATAAATATACAGGGTACAGCAAAGTCAGGATGACACCGTTAAATCACATTCTTTATAGAATAATCAATAAGCATAGTTAAAGAGACATTACAGTATTAGTAAAAGGTATCTGAAATCCATTTAAAGCGTATGTGAAGCGTATATGAAGCGTATGTGGAGCGTATGTGGAGCGTATATGGAGGCCGGTAATACCGAGGTAATTACCTGGGAGGGCGATAGTTTTCCGGAAAATATAAAGCGAGAATTTAGGTTTGGAAATAAAAAAGGGAGCCGAAGCTCCCTTAAAGTCAATTGATGGTGTGATTATTTCATCAACATCATCTTCTTTGTCTGAACAAAATTTCCCGATTGAATTCTGTAAGTATATACACCGCTGGGGAGATTAGAAGCGTTGAAGTTTACTTTATAAGAACCGGGTTCTTTTACTTCATTTACAAGGTTTGCAACTTCTCTGCCAAGCAGATCATATACGAGAAGACTTACATTGCCGCGCTGGGAAACCGAGTAACCAATCAGGGTTGTAGGGTTAAATGGATTCGGATAATTCTGTTCCAGTGAGAAATCAGCAATTTTGTTAACAACAATAATTAGTTCACTTGAGGCATTCGATGAACCATCAAAATCAACCTGGTTCAACCTGTAAGTATAAGTTCCTGCAGCAAGTTTAGTATCGGTATATGAATATTCCTGTGGGCTAGTAGTCGTACCGGAACCATTGATAAACCCGATAGTCTGCCATTCACCTGCGGTTTTTCTCTGAACCTGAAAACCATTATTATTTGTTTCGGTAGCAGTTCTCCAGTTAAGGATGACATCATTACCCTTAACATTGAAAGTAAATGAGGTCAATTCAACAGGAATAAGGTCATCGGTGACAATTGTCTGATAATATGCCACACCTGTGCCTTCAAGTCCTACTGAGGTTTGAGTTGCCGGAGCAGGAACAGAGTAAACAGGAGCCCAATCCCAGCCAACGCCTCCTACCAGTTCTCCAAATGAGCAGGTGATAGGATAAGGAGTGATACTCTGCAGATTATAATAATTAGCATTCACATCCCATTGAGGATAGATGAGGTAATACATACCGGCCTGAAGATCATAATCCATAGCTCCTGAACTGTACCAGCCTTCGCCGGGTCCTCCGGTAACATCTACTGAGCTTACGAGGTTGTATGTTCCAGCGAAAGTTGATCCTTCATAAACCAGGAACTGGAAGCTTGCAGCCGACGTTGGATTCAAATAAAGCCTTTGTTCTACCAGTTTCTTTGCAGTAGTACAATGAAAAACATTGCCGCGGCCTCTTAGTCCTGCGGGTCCAAAAGCATTAGCATTTGAGCCAAATACTTCCTCGATCGGAGTATCGATGTTATTGATAATTGGATCAGGATTAGGATTAACTACAAAGGGTGCTGTTTTATCAATCTGCGGCTGAGTGGATGATTGTCCATAAAGTGCAGAGAAACAGCAGAGAACAAGCAAGGAAAAGAAAATGGTAATAGATTTATTACGCATGAGACCTCCGGTTTGATAATAAAGAAGTTAATTAATTAAGAGCACTTAATTCTTTAGGTTTCTGTTAAATTATTCAAACCAATGACGAGACATTCGCTGTAAAAGTATCTGTATAAATCTCTATTGATTGGGATTTATATTATATAAAAAAAAGAATTAGTGCAAGAAAAAAATATCTTTTTGAAAGAAAAATTTCCGGAATGAGTTAAACGTGCCCCGGCTAACAATAATATTAGCCGGGACCGTTAAAGAAGAGGGGTTTATTTAAGTACGATCATTTTTCTAACCAGGACCGAACCGGATGCCTGGAGCTTATAGAAGTAAATTCCTGAGGCCAGTCCTGAAGCATTGAAATCAAGCTCATAAGTACCCGCTTGTTTTTCACCATTCACAAGTACAGCAACTTCATTTCCAAGTATATCATATACCCTTAGACTTGTATAGGATTCAGAGGGGATAGAATATTTTATTTTGGTCGTCGGGTTAAACGGATTGGGATAATTTTGATCAAGGTTAAATGCATAAGGGACATTATCGGAAGGTTTGTTTCCGACCACAACATTTTCTGTAAGCCAGTTGACACTCCTTGCAAACAAGCTATCCCTGATATCCCTTGAATCAATCTGTTCAAGTCCGAAGCCAAGGTAAACTATCCTTGAAGTGCCGTTATCAGCCCTTATAGCCGAAACACTTGGACCTGTTGAATAGGTCAAGATCGAATCCGCATAAGAGTCAAACCGGGATATTTTTTCCAATGATTTATCATAAACAAATCCCGGAACGAACTGAAAACCATCGCCAATAACATCACCCGGAACACCTTTCATTAAAAAGAAAGTAGAGGCATCTGCCACATATTCCGCGTGGAGGTAATTATGATAGA
>DATFVA010000258.1:0-5507 GCA_035260565.1 Ignavibacteriaceae bacterium
AGCTCAAAGCAATGATTATTGCTTTTTTGTGTATTTCAAAATTATGTTTCCTTAACAAGAGGATAGCGTGTATCCCGGCAACGCCGAAAGCTGTAGCCTCGAACGCGGCAATTGTCATATGCAGAGTTTCACTTACCCAGGCAGGATTAAACATCGCTTCAAAAGGACGGATGTTATAAGCTTGTCCGTTTATCCAGTCAAATCCGGCGGGTGCATTCATCCAGGCGTTGGCAGTTACTACAAATATCCCGGAAAGCACGCCGGATATTCCAACAATCAGACCTGAAGCCCAGTGTATGTAAGGGTTCAGCCTGTTCCATCCGTACAGGAATAATCCTATACAGATTGCTTCAATAAAGAAAGCGGTTCCCTCCCAGCTGAACGGCATACCTATTATGGGTCCGGCATGCTTCATAAATCCCGGCCACAGCAGGCCAAGTTCAAATGAAAGAGCGGTGCCTGATACTGCACCTATTGCAAAAAAGATAGCAACGCCTTTCGACCAGGTTTTCGTAAGATCGAGGTATATTTTCTTCTTCTTTTTTAACCAGATCCAGTGAGAGATTACCATCAGGAAGGGCATTGTCATACCGATACAGGCAAGTATGATATGAAAGCCCAGGGTAATAGCCATTGTCAAACGGGCAGCGAGAAGATTGTCCAAACGAATTACCTTTATTTATAAAAAGCTCCTTTGAAACTTATAAAATGTTAAATTAAAGTTCATCATATGAGGGTTTTAATATGAGACAGATCGCAAAATACTTAGCGGCTCTTCTCCTTATTCTGCTGCAGTGTATTACTTCCGCACAATCGAAAGATCAGCCAGGGGGACGCGATCTGCCGGCTGAAGGGAGCATCCACACATTATTTATCTTCGCACAGTTTCCGGATGATAATTATCTTCCTGATGATACCCGCTGGCCTAAGGGCGGGGTACCAGAGAGGATGAAGAACAATACCTGGGTTGACCCGGTATGGAAAGAGAATGCAACTCCCTGGTCGATGACGGATTACTTTAACCAGATGTCGTTAAATAAGTTAAAGTTTACAGGTGTTTGCGATACAATTACTATTCCTCACACGAGAAAATGGTACTTCCTCAACAAGAAAAGTTATGGAGCAATAAATAAAGATATCATTGAATCTCTCGACAGGAGAATTGATTTTGCAAAGTTCGATAGCATCAAGGAGGCCAGGAATTATAGTTTTGAACAGGTGCCGGATGGTAAGGTTGATATGGTATTTATAATATACAGAAACTACATTATGGATTATCCCGACAGTACCGCCTCATTGTACAACAGGGTTTTTAACGCAGGCTGGGTCGGATCACTTGGTGCGGGGCAAGTATATGTAGATGATTCATCAAGAGTTGTATACACCGGGGCAACGTTGAGAGATATCTTTCATAAAGATCCTTTCAGATTTTCAATCCATGAGTTCGCGCATTTTCTTATCGGGGGCAACCGGTATCACAACGGCAGAGGCTTTTGGGCAATGCTCTCCGGTTACGAAGTACGTTCATTTATGATAAACTCATATGAAAGGAACAGACTGGGGTGGATAAACATCCGCACAATTAAAAACGACACACTTACTCTGAAAGATATTCCACTTGATGATTTTATAACTACAGGCGACGCAGTAAGGATAGAGATAGATTCAGCCTCAAGTCAGTATTTCTATTTAGAGAATCACCAGAGAATTTCACGATGGGATAGCAGCTCAAAAGTAAAGAGTGAAAAGGGTATCTACGTTCTCCGGCAGGATGCAGCAGAAGGAGACGCAACATTTATGCAGATGATCCCTGCCGACGGAAGGTTTAACTGGGAGGTAAACAGTTATGTTTATCCCGCCTGGTTTCCAAAAGGACTTCCGGTATATGAAAGGAAAGATGAGAATAAAGAAACCGGCTATCACGACCTTCAGTTTATCCCATATACTTTTGAAGGGAAAAATTATCCCCCAAATGAAATCATATACTATGCAGATACATTGACGGGTAAACCGATACAGGACCCGCTGCGCGCCGGGGACGGCAGAGATGCATTCAGACCGGGATACAAAACTGTTTTTTCTCCGCTTACCAACCCTGATTCACAAGATAAGAACCGCAAGCCAACGGGCGTCGCTTTCGAGATAACGGGTGTAAAGGGAGACGTTTATTACCTCGACATTCAGATGCACACCTTCAGGAAATGATTTTTACTCAGTATCTTCTATTTAATTCCTTGTTGGAAGAGATATTGTCTTAAATCTTCGATTTGGTTAAATTTATAAAAACAATATATCGTCTTGTTTTTAAGTTTTTTTCCTGGTCAGGTTACAAACAGGTGGTCAACGAAAAGACTGAAATTTTCTCATACGATTTAAAATAGAAACGTCCCACCGAAGCGGGACGTCAAACTTAGGATGCTATCCTAAGCGCTGTTAAATTATACTCAAATCTATTAATTTGTTAAACAAATATCAACAAATATTGTTCCTGAAAAAGAAAGAGTTATTGTTTATATAGATGGTTTTAACCTTTATTTTGGACTAAAATCAAAGGCGTGGAAGAAATATTACTGGCTAAACCTTCAGAAATCAGCAAGTAATATACTCAAGGTCAACCAGGTACTGGTTTTAACCAAGTATTTTACGTCTCGAATTTCCGATCCGCCCGCCAAAAATCAAAGACAAAAAGCCTATATTGAAGCTCTCGAAACCCTTCAGAATTTCAACATTTATTATGGTAAATATCAATCTAACAGTAGAATTTGCAAAAGGTGTGGTAATGTTGAACTAATTCCAAATGAAAAAATGACCGATGTTAATATAGCTGTGGAAATGCTGACTGATGCATTTGAAAATAAATTTGATACAGCCATCCTGATCTCAGCAGATAGTGATTTAACTGCTCCTATCAGCTCCGTTCTACGTTTATTTCCACATAAGAAGGTGATTTTAGCTTTCCCTCCGGATAGATTTTCATATTCTTTAAAATCTATCTCAAGTGCTTCACTTACTATTGGTCGAAGAAATTTTGATAAAAGTCTTTTCCCAGATACTGTAATAAAAAAAGATGGATTTGTACTTAGAAAACCGGAAAGATGGACATAATCCTTTTTGGTTTGTGATTCTCATTTTTTGGACCCAGAGCTTGAATCTGCAATATTAAATTTTTCAATCCTTGTAACTGATCCTGTATATCACTCCTGCATAATCGTCGCTGACAAGGAGAGAGCCGTCGTTCATTTGTTCGACATCAACGGGACGGCCCGAGACCGATTCTCCCTGAAGCCAGCCTGTTGCAAAGGGTTCATAGCTTACAGGATTATTTCCATCAAGCTTAACAAAAGTCACCCGGTAGCCTATTTTCTTACTCCTGTTCCAGGAACCATGTTCGGCTATAAAAATTGAATTCTTATATTTCTCAGGAAACATATTCCCCGTGTAAAATTCCATACCCAGTGCAGCCACGTGCGGTCCAAGTTCCTGTACAGGTTTTGTGAACTGTGAAAGATCAACACCCTGCCCATACTCAGGATCACGTATATCCTTTCCGTGCATATACGGATAGCCGAAGTTCATCCCTTTATCGGTTGCACGGTTCAGTTCATCAGGAGGCACATTTTCGCCCAGCATATCCCTTCCGTTGTCGGTAAACCAGAGAGCATTATCAACCGGGGACCAATCGAAGCCGACCGTGTTCCTTATACCATGCGCATAGACCTCAAGGCTAGTGCCGTCGGGATTCATTCTCATAATAGATGCATACCGTTCATCTTCACTTTTGCATATATTGCAGGGGGCACCGACAGGAACATATAATTTTCCGTCGGGACCAAATTTAATGAACTTCCAGCCATGATGCGTGTCGTCAGGAAAGCTGTTATTTACTACGACAGGTGACGGCGGATTCTGCAAGTGATTTTCTATAGCGGGGTATTTAATTACGCGGCTGATTTCGGCTACGTAAAGATCGCCATCTTTTAAAGCCACGCCATTTGGAGTATTCAATCCGCTTGCTATGGTTATTACCTTGTCAGCTTTGTAATCTTTATTTGTATCAAGGATTGCATAAACCTTTCCATTGCCGCGGGTACCGACAAATAAAACCCCCGACGTACTCATCGCCATCGAGCGTGCGCCAGGAACATCATCTGCATAAACTTCAAGCTTAAATCCCGGAGGCAGTTTAATTTCCCCCTGGTTTCCGGAAACAAGTTCGTCCTTTGAGTTGCAGAAAACGGCGAGCACAATAAAAGGAAAGAAAATCATAAACCTGAAAATATTATTCTTACTAACACTCTTCATATCATCCTCCTTTTTGAGGCTGCGTGAAAATTCTATTTGAAGAACAATTAATCGGAGCAATTAAGGATTTGCTAATTGTTCAATCTGGTTCTTATTAAACTGCGTCCGGGGGCGGCATTACAAACCATAAGATTATATAAACCAGGATTCCGGGAAATGCCGCACTCAATACGGATAATAACACATATCCAACACGAACTACCGTGGGATCCCAACCTAACCATTCTGCAATACCGGCACAAACACCGGCGATCATTTTATTGTAGGATCTTTTCAGCGCCATAGATTTTCCATTTTTATGCATATAAGATAATAAAATGAAGTATTTGTTGTGAATCGATGTGATATATCCATTTTGATTAAACTAAACCGTGATCTACATTTTAGACTACAGAAAATGAGGATAAGATGTTTGAAAAAATAATTAATATAGCAAAGAATACCGTTAAAACAGGATTAAAAGATTCGGGAGAGACCGCGGATATTACTATTAATGTTATGAGAAACTTAACCGCAAAAACCATTAAAGATTCAGGCGGACTTGTTAAAGAAGGAGTAAAATTTTCTGCATCAATAGTGCAGGGAACAATCCTGGGATTGTCCGAAATCGGTGCATCAGTAATCAAGCTGATAAAAGATGTTGTTGCTGTTACTGTAGAAGGGGCAATAGAAACAGGTATTGGTCAGAATGAAGCAGTAAGAGGAGCAGTAGCACAGGCAATACAGACAGCAAAAGAGAAAGGATTAAATATAGGTGAAGCTTCGCTCCAGGCTGTCAAAGGTGCTGTAACTGCAGTAAAAGAAAAAGGCGGAAACATTAACGAAGCGCGGCGTACTGCTGTTGCTGCTGCAATCGAATCTTCCAGGTCAATTAGTGCTGGAACAAAAGAAGAAGTTAAAAAGGTGCTGTCCTCCGGAATTGAAGGAGCACAGAAGATTATCGATTCATTAAAAAGTTAGCTCTTTACTATTCCTGCCGCTCATTCCCGCTGACTTTGTAACTGCTTCACATTCCAGAACTTATAGTCTTATTTGTATTAAAATGATCCATCATCACCCATAAAACTTAACTTTTTGTATAAATATGCTCTTTTTTCAAATGGGCACAATTATTGAAAAAACAACACAATTCAGGGCAAATTTTTATTATTAAGCAATACAGAAAAAATGTCGACTACTCAAACCTTATTAACAATTGGTGGAAT
>DATFVA010000259.1:0-4417 GCA_035260565.1 Ignavibacteriaceae bacterium
GGTCTGACTGAATCCTCTTGCATATTCTTCACCCATCTGCTGAATAGGGAAATCAATTATTCCATTGTACTTTAAAGTAAATACTGCTTCTTTCCCGCTGTTATTTTTAAATGTTAGTGAGTACAGGTTTTCATTATTGACTTCCTGATCATCATAATCTTCCCTATCCATTCCGAAATCTTCAGCCTTTGCTCCACTCTTATCAAGCTCAAGGATAACCTCAGGCGATTCACTTGTTACGCTGAGATTTTTATTCAGGAGGAAATTCATCACCGGCTTCATCTGACCGGCAGGAATAGTAACTTCATCGGTAACTTCCAGATAGTGTCTGCCGGGTTCGAGGTTTACAGAAATTTTGTGGTGAATAATATCCCCTGCAAAGGCTGCAGATGTACATATGAATACAGCTAATAGAAAGATGATTCTTTTACACATATAATTCTCCCATTAAATTCTATTTTTTACACTGAAGACTGAGTTCAGGTATATTAAGTTTCATCTTACAACAATAGTTACCGTGTTTTCGGCATTCATATATTTCTTTGCCGCATTCTTTACATCAGCCAGCTTAACGTTTTTTAATTCCTCAAGAAAGTACTTATCATAATTAAAATCATTGTGGAAGTAATCAGAGTTTGCCAGGTAATAAGCCTTGTTAATACTCGAAAGCCTGCGGAACATCATCCTTCCGAGATACATATTCACTGACTTCTGCAGTTCCTCTTCCTTAAGAGTATCCACCGCTGAAGGATTAAAGAATCCCGGGTATTGCGGAATAAGAACATCCACATTCTCAGGACGCGTTCCCTGGGAGATGTAGAAAAGAGCTTTGTCGTTTTCAACATCAATGCCGGCGCTCATATTATAAGCCAAACCCTGCTTCTCTCTTATATCAAAGACAATCCTATCAGAGAGCATGAGGGAGAGAGCCTGAAGAGCGGGAGCATCTTCAGGATCGATTTTAGTAGTAAATCCCCAGAACAAATATGACCTTTTCCCCTGCAGATCTTTCTCGAACACTGTATCCTTATCCGCTGCCCGAAAACTTTTTGAATATACCGGAGGTTCTTCAGCAGCTGGATTACCTCTGAAATCGGAGAATAGGGAATTAATGATCTCTGGAGATGCCGGTGAAACAACCGAGATTATCATATTAGCCGGTCGAAAATATTCCTTGCTAAAAGATACCAGGTTTTCATATGTCAGATCGGGAGTATTTTCAGTAAAAAGCAATGGTTCATAAATGAGTGATTCGTATGTTTTGTCGAACAGGAGTTTTGAATTATCTCCTCCCATACCCATCATACCCATCATCCCATGTCCCTGTGTTCTTTCAACAGCTTCATTAAATTCTGCCTCAGTAGGGATAAAATTAAGGAACATTCTATTCAGGTAACCGATAGCTTCGGGGAGATTTTCCGCAAGACCTTCAGCGCGTATATAACCGAAGTCCGGATGAAGATAAATATTATCCATAGGTATAAAAGGATTATCATTGAATACATACGTAAATCCGTATTGATTTCCCGTCTTCATACTCTCATCTGAATTCATCCGCTGTTCAATACAATCGTGCAGTATTTTAGCTGCATCTTTCCCGTATTTAGATTCATAGTATGCTTTATGTTTAATTAAATAATGCACGGCAAGCAAATTGCTTACATCATTTTGAACAGCTATGATGTCAGGACCGCCTGAATTATCTTTAAACTGCCTGATAATGCCTGCTGTATCGGTAGATTCCATTTCGGTTTTATTCGAAGGAGATTGTAAAATGACTAAAGGCTGAGTTTCCAGTTTCAGTTTGCTCAATTCCTCCGCAGCCTTATAATATTCGCTGCTATTATAAGATGCAAGTACTGCTTCAACACCATTTTCAACCAGAACATCTGAATTATATATACCAAACATATGAGGTTTTTCAATATTCTTCAGAAATTCGGTCCTTGCTTTTACAGCCTCTGATTTAATTGTCTCTTCCGGAAGCGAAAAATTTAGTCCTGCAATCTTCCGTGTTAAGTTGTTAACAATTTTATCAAAATCGGCATTTGCTCCGGTGGTAATATCAGCTTCCACATAACTTTTAACTGGAGTTAAACGGGTAGACAGGTTTAATGAATTTATCTCAGAGGGAAATTCCGATTTAAGTGATTCCAGTAATTGATCTTTATCCCGATCAAGAACTATGCTTAAAAGCTCCTTCGATTTTGAAGACTCAAACCCCGGAAATTCATAAAAAATCTGAACAACTATATCCTTTCCGTCGTAGAAGCGGGTATATACCAGATGCTTTTCAACGGTAGTCTGAGCCGGCTGCTGAAAACCGGTACTCCAATTCGGGAAAACTTCATTTCTGACAGTGCCGGGTGCCGCTTTACCGTATATATCTTTAACGGCCTTGACCATATCATTGGTGTTAAAATTTCCAATAACACTGAGAATAATATTATTCGGAACATAATTGTTCTTATAAAATGTATAAACATCATCGCGCGAAAGTGATTGAATCGTTGAGTATGTTCCAAGAGTAGGCAGGGACAGTGCATGTCCGCTGTAAAGTATAGAGATAGTATTCCGTTCCATCTGTTCACCGGGATCGGTCAGGCTTTTAGATATTTCCTCAAGAACTATTCCTTTTTCCTTTTCAAACTTTTCCATGGGAAGTGTTGAGTTGAATAGCATGTCGGCCTGTATTTCCATTCCCTTTAAAATGTTTTCGGCAGGAGTGACCATCATAAAATCGGTATAGTATTCGGCTGTATGGGCATTGTTGTAACCGCCTATAAAATCGACATCATCATAGAGCTTTTTCTGTGTTCTTGATGTCGTTCCGTTGAAAAGAAGATGTTCGAGCATATGGCTCATACCGCTGGACGAGAAGGTTTCGTATGCCGAGCCGACTTTGACCGCAGCATTTACTCCGACCATGGGAAGAGCCGGATTTTCAATAAAAAGCACTTCCATTCCGTTATCCAACTGATATACGGATACACCTTTAGGCAGCATCTGTATTCCGGGTGCGGAAACCGAGCCTTCCCCAGTTTCCTGTGAGTAGGATTCATTCCCAAACGGGTTCAACATCAGGATTAAAAATAAACTTATAACCACAATATTTATTTTATTCATGACAAGACTCTCCCTGTAACCGATATTATAAATAATAATTCAACTAAAATAACTAATACATTTGTACTTCTCATCCTGCTTCCGCCGGAAATTATTTATTTCTGTTCAATTCAAAATCTCAATCTAAGCGAGAACTGAGATACTTTTCCCAGGTCGCCGAAATCAACCAGGGCATAATCAAAACCCACATGCTGATTTATTGCATTCATTCTCAAACCTATCCCGAATGTCCATTTCTTCAGGCTGTAATTGATCCTGCAATCCACCCGTGCAAATACCGGAGGTGCTGACCATTCTTATAATTGCTATGAGCATCTCTAATTTTGGCAGAAATATGCAGCTTGCATTTAATCCTCCGCCCGGTGCAGTATCGATTGTTACCCGTAGTCAGCGAATTCAACCCCGAATTTTAATAGTCCTTTATGACTTCAAATTAGTATTATTAGTTAAAAGAGGCAATTAATAAGTAAAAGAGTAAATGTATGGGTGAGTACTAAATGAGTGTAAAGTCAGTTCCGGCATACTGTATACACATTCTATTCATTGAGGAACGGGTTCATTCTTCTTTCTCTTCCGATTGTGCTTTCGTCGCCGTGGCCTGAATAAATTACAACATCATCGTTTAGGGGGAGCAGCTTGTTTATAATCGAGTTAAGAAGGGTTTCGTAGTCTCCGCCCCAAAGGTCTGTTCTGCCAATACTGTCCTTAAAGAGCACGTCACCGACGATACAGAAATTTTCATCCGGGAAAAATAGACAGAATTCACCAGGTGTATGTCCCGGAGTATAAAGGAATTTAACCGCAGATTCACCCAGTTTAATATTTAGTTTTTCAGAAATAAAATTATCTGGAGATGGCGGGTTATCAAACTGGACGTTGTATCTCTCCGCCTGTGTACCGGCATTTTTTAAAAGAGCAAGGTCATCTTCCGGAATCAGATACTCCGGGTTATATTTTTCTTTAACGAATTTACATCCCCATATATGATCGAGATGACAGTGAGTATTTATAAGGTATTTGGGTATCAGGTTATTATTCCGGATAAATTCTGAAAGTTCATTCTCTTCTACCTCATCGGAACATCCCGGATCGATTACAGCACATTCCTTCGTAAGTTCATCCCAGACAATAAAAGTATTTTCCCTGAAAGGATTAAATACAAACTTTCTTAGTTTAACCATTACTTAAAATTTCTCTTAATTCTTGAAAATAATTTCTTGTTATAATTATTATAATTGTCCTTTAACTCTTCAAATGAATCTCCCCCGAATTTAATGAGGAATTGTTTCGC
>DATFVA010000260.1:0-2150 GCA_035260565.1 Ignavibacteriaceae bacterium
CAATTTTACACCCGGAGCGTCGGTACTAATGGCTGGCAACCTGATTTTACAACAGTCTATCCGGAAAGTCCTTATCCATACAACGGTGTTTTCCTGGGTCAGGAAATTGTTCAAGGTAAGCCTTACTATTCCGTTCAGGCGCTAACCTCACAGTCTATTTCTTTAGGCGGCTCATTAGGCACAAGAAATTTTCAGTTTTTCGGATGGGATTATGATGAGGATGAAATTTCAACACCTAATAAATACAATAATCCTACACCAGTAGTTTTTAAAACATCAGATGCCACAATTTCTGCAGTACTGAAAGGTCATCTTTTAACTAATAATAACCAGACGCTTAGCGACGGCTCCCAGCGTAAACTTGTACGCACCGGTGACGGAATCTATCATCTTATTTATGAATCATTGTCGGCAATCTGGTATACCCATAGTCTTACAACAGATTTTAACGGCACCTGGAGTGATGAAATGGGCGTTGAACTTGGGGAAAACCCATCAGTGGCTAATTATGGTAATACACTTAAAATTGTATGTGAAAAAGCAAATCCTGATTTCTCTGCTGCGGGTAAAATAGAGGTTATTACAATCTCCGATTATAATAACTATAATACCTGGGACTTTGAAGAAGTAGCTGATTATTCAACATCATATTACGGCTCTGCCAAACCGGTGATTACATATAATAACACATTCACATTTATTGTCTATAGAAAGAATCCTTCTACCGGTTTATACCGCTTGGGAAAAGTTTCTTCCGGAAGCTGGGAAGAAGATGTTATTACAGGAACTAATGCTAATTGTTTTAATCCTTCCGTAACCTGTATGGCCTCTAGTGTCTTTTTAGCTTACGAGAATTTTTATAACATATATTATAATTCTGCCGGTTATGCCGGCTGGAGATTCAATGAAACCCCGAAGAGATCTCATCAAGTAGCGGTAATAATGTAAATGTGTTCCCCGGTATTAGCTTAGCAGGAAATTCCACATATCCTGTTGTCACCTGGATAGGCAGCTATTCGTCTACCGGTATTGGCAAAGAAACTTCGGGAAGCGGAAATATTTCGCCAATGGTAGTCGCGAGAAGGAGGGGGGTTCAGACTGGGGTTCATTCTTCAAATCCAGCAGTAATGTTCATTCCGTTAATAGTAATTCTACCAGCAATAGCACAGAACAGACAGTAATCACCTGGGGCGAAGGGCAGGAAGGGAATTATACCTCAAGATGGGTCAGAAGAGTTGTTGATGACTATACCGACCCACATACTTTAGGAACAAATGCAGTACAAACACAGGTTTCTAATGGCAGCGACCTGACAAATATAGGAGGCATTTTACTTGCAACAAATTCAACCCCTTATGATCTACATCTTGCTACCACAGATTTCGACCAGCCTTTTAATGACGGAGGTGGTGAAATAGGAAAAGATAATGAACTTATTGACCTTGCTTATGGAAGAGAAGGTATTATTGGTAAAAATGGAGTTGAGTTCCTATTTGACGTGGGCGATATTTTCGTGGAAGACACTCTTGTAAGGTTTGTCCCTTTCTCAGATACGCTTTACTATACATCTGCAGAAGATCTTAATAATGTTGTTAAATCAGAAACCTTTCATCTTACCTCAAATATTGATTTCCGTTTTACCGACTATTATTATGTAATGAATCCTGAGGCTGCAGATACAGTGCTTACAGAAAATGACCTGGTTAATTTCAAAGTTGAACTGGTGGATGCTTCAACGGGTACTGTTGTGGGAACTTATGATGATATAACTTATACAAAATATCAGCTCGATGAACATAATAATGTCTCCTACCAGGTTGACTGCGGAAATATTACTGCAGGTGATTATTACCTGAGACTTGTAACCACAGTACAGGGAGGAGCAACATATAACCTTGCAAATTTCCAGCATAGTGAAGAAACATTAGAAAAGCATAATTATAACAAGGTTAATTTTGACGGCAGCAAGATGCCGACCACTTATGATTTATCCCAGAATTATCCAAATCCATTTAACCCAACTACAACCATAAACTACCAGGTGCCACAGAATAGTTTTGTTACTCTTAAAGTTTATGATATTCTCGGTAGAGAAGTGGCGACCCTCGTTAATGACCAAAAAACACAGGGGAGATATTCTGTTAACTTCG
>DATFVA010000261.1:0-18701 GCA_035260565.1 Ignavibacteriaceae bacterium
ATCTGCAGATGGCAATAAGTCCATATCTGTATCTTTATCCGATATATCATAATTATATTTTTCTATTATTCTATTCATTGCATCAGATTTATCTCCCGGAATTGCGGCGGTGTAGTTAGTTTTACAATAAGTGCTATCAGCAAACCGACTAATACAATTTCCGTGATTATAAATATTGTATTCACAGCTTTAGATTCTATGACATTTAAATCGCTTATTTCATCAGGTTCAGGATTTCCATAAAAAATACCGTTGGAGTCCTCGAGTGTTCCCCTGACCCAAAATCCCGATTTTGTGGCTTTGGCGATGTCAAAATAGTGTCCTGAACTAAAGTAATACTGTTTCCCGCCTGAATAGCAGACTAAATCGGTATTCAGCCCATTGTTCATATTCGTTGAGTCAATCTGGGATTTTAACAGAATTGTACCAACATTTAATTCAGGCTCTCCTAAACCGGTTATAGTTGCTTTCCCAATAATGAATTCTGAAGGTTCATACACAGTTAAGTGCTCATAACTTTTTGAAATTATGGTTCTTCCGTCTCTAAGCGTAATTCGTAAATCCTTTTCCGAATCCGAGATATAACCTGAATAATCTTCTTTTAAGATTGTAGTACTTGGATAACAGCCGCAAATGTTAATCAGAAGACAAATAATGAGGAAAAATGCAAAACACTTTTTCATTTTAAACTCCCGGATCTCCTGCTGAAGTATCGGAACATAAATTCCCGGTGTTGTCATGGAATTGTAAAAACGGATGAAGAAATAAAAAATTATCACTTCTTCAGCAGCGCATTATCGTTCAAAACCTCCTTTGCGTAAGGGTCCATAGCATCATATTCGATGGGATATTTAATAGCTTCCCCTAGCAGGTATCCCGCCGCCGCCCCGATAACCCCTCCTATTATGAAGGTTACTATCCTCTAAAAATATCCTGCTCAAGATCCGCAAGGCGAATGTTTTTATTCGACCTTCCGGGTTAATTTACTCCGGGTTCGACACGGATACTGGAGATTGCTAATGCAGTCAAAATAAGCAGAGAAGAAACTATTGTTAAGGTGGTTGTACCCAAACTAAATTCCCTAAATGAGATTTGGCTGATTGAAGAAAAAGGTACCACAGATAGCTCTTTTACTATTATATTTTCATTCCGGGAATACCTATGAAGTTTATCGGTTCTAAGTATCAGACTATCGTTCGAAACTTCCCAGTTTGATATATTTAGGTCATCAGATCCTTTCACCATAATATATTCTGATGAATCGTTTGTTTTAAGGTAGAGTTTTTGGTCTTTAAAATCATTCAACTCCTGCGCTTTAATATCCCTCATACTAAAGCATCCAACTGTCTGAGCCAAAAATGCGGGAATTAGTATAAAACAAATAATGTTTTTCATTTTACCACTCCGTAATAATTAAGTAGACTTTCACGAACAATAATCAGACATTTTTTCTTCTGAATTGTCAAAAAAACGTCAAAGTATTGTAAGAGTGTCTGACTGACCTATCCCGAACAATAGAGGGATTGGGACTGCAGAAAGGATTTATTGAATATTTTGCTGCTTTGAATATGGACGAATCGCATACCAGTCATCATCTCCTGTTCAAAAAATGATCCTGCCGTATGTATAAAAAAATTAACCGTCCCGGGTTTTGGTTTGGCTGCACGTTCCTTATCACTTATGGTTGGAGCTAGTCTCTCTTTCACTATCTCATTGAAAAATAATGTATGCTGATTTACTCAAATTCGAAGTTATCGCTTATACCGATCAGAAGGAATAATAAAGCCAATCCGCCTGCTGCCTGGACTATTCTCATGAAAGTGGTTGGTGTCTTTACTTCTATTGATTTTACTTCACTAACAGGTATAAGCTTCGGCTGGTCACAATCAGCTATAACCCAGTAAGCAGAATCAGGATCGAGGTAAGAATCAAAAATAATATCGTCACTATAGAAGGTCATACCTTCTCCGTTGTCCAGCCAGTAAGTGGTAAAATTTATCGAGTTGGTATCCGAATATTCTATGGAATCCAGCCCCACTGCTTCAACGCGACTGCATAGTTCCACCTGATCTCCTGAAACAGTATCAATTTCAAACTGTCTTTCAAACAATACAAAATTCTTCTGAGTTATATAAATACAGCTTGCTGGATCGCAGGATATATTTTGTCCATCATTAAGGAAGTATTTAACATCAGAATCTTCATCAGTGCTGCTTAATAAATCCTGGTCGATGCTCAGGGCTCTGGTTGAGTAGCACCCATAAAAATAAAGCAGCAAACAGGGTATGAGTATTGAGGCAATATATCTTTTCATCTCCCACCTTTCGGATTTGACCACCGGAAATATAATGCGTGGAGGCAATGCAGTTGTCATAGAATTGTAAAAGTTGAATCCGGGTGTAATATCATCCCAAAATTCCCGGTAAAGATCTGGGTTTTTTTTATTTACTGCAGCATCAGAGCTCGTTTTTGAAGACTAAGGCGCAATCAATGTTAATAATGCTTGTCGTGTTCAGCCTCTATATTGACGCATTTACACCGCGCTATTATGCTCTTTATTGGTGATATTCGGATAGTAACAAAACCAATTTTGCAGAAAGAAGAAATAATTACAGGAGGCTGGATGGCACTTATAAATCCACACATCAACTTTAATGGAAATGCCGAAGAAGCATTCAATTTTTACAGATCAGTGTTTGGCGGAGAGTTCGCGAGGATTGTACGCTTTAAAGATATAGCAAACGCTGAATACCCGGCAGCTGAAAATGAAGCAGATAAGATAATGCATATTGCTTTGCCAATCGGCAAAAACTTTTTAATGGGCAATGACGTTCCGGAAAGTATGGGCCGGGTGAATGAAAATGAAAACCGGTCAAAGATATATATTTCTGCGGAAAGCCGTAAGGAAGCTGATAAATTATTTAAGGGACTTTCAGCGGACGGAGATGTTGAAGTGCCTATAGACGACAGCCCCTGGGGTTCGTATTTTGGAATGTTCAGAGACAAATTCGGTATTGAATGGATCGTGGATTTTGACCTAAAATAACAGAATGTAAATGAGAAAGATTTACAGCTGTATATCGGTCCCTCCTCCAAAGCTTTAAGAGGTACCTGGCTGGTTTTTTCATAATGGAATTTATCAGCCAGATCACTCTGCGTGCTGAAAAAGAGATCGCTGTCAGCTATACCCGCGTCCCAGCTGCTAACTGATGTTAAGTTACCTTTTCTATTGAACTTATAATTTCTAAGCTATATTTATCAAGCTTCCCGGATATATCAAATCCTATCTTTCCGCAAACTAAAAATACCCCGTCAAATAACGGGGATTTTTTTATTTCCAGAAGTGTCAGAAGCTCGTTTTTGAAGATGGAGGAGAATGCAATGATAAGAAACTTTTTGTAAATTCAGACAGCCTAAATGAGAATGGAGAAATCCGGATGGAACCGACAGATAAGGAAGTTACAGTAGATTTTCTGCAGTCATTTGCCGATGCGTTTAATGCTCACGACCTTGAAGGCATCATGTTGCATATGACCGACGATTGTATTTTTGAGGCCTCGGCCGGACCAGATTATAACGGGGAAAAGTTTACGGGGCAGGATCAGGTGAAGAATGCATTCAAGGATGTATTTGAGACTTTCCCGGATGCCCGTTGGGATAATCCAGGGCACCTGATTTCAGGCAGCAGGGGTTTATCCGAATGGATCTTTTCGGGGACAAAAGCGGACGGCACAAGGGTTGAAGTTACGGGATGCGACCTGTTCACTTTTAAAGGTGGAAAAATAGCAATTAAGAATTCGTACAGAAAGAACCGCCTGCCGGTAAAATAATATCAGAAAACCTGCGTCTTGATTTATGTTTTATTGACAACCTTGTAATGAAGCAGTGCGGCTCCGGTTTTATATCCGGCTGCCTGAAGCAGCTCCAGCTCTGTACGCTGGTTGAGTTCGGGGAATAATGGTTTTCCTTTGCCAAGTATAACGGGACAAACGTCCAGGTATATTTCATCTATCAGCCTTAGTTTTAACAGCTTCTGTGCTAAACGAATTCCGCCGTAGAAAACCATCTGACCGTTTATTTCTTTTTTCAGAAGATTAATATCTTCCTTAATTGCCTCGTCGTCCTTAACTATATGCACTTCCGTATTACGCCAGTTAATCTCCCTCTCCTTATGACTGTACGCTATTTTGCGTTTATCGTTGAATTCACGTGCGAATTCCATAAAAAATGAACCGGCATCTTCATTATGTTCGGTTTTTGTCCAGAACTCAGCCATCCCCGCACATGCTTCAATCCCAAGTATTGCAGCCTGCGACTGGTGAAGTATAGTCTGATGAGCCTGGTGAAGCTCTATATCACGGGATATCCAGTCCATCTCGCCGTCAGGCCCTCCGGCCAGACCGTCAACTGTTATCATCATCTGCAGAACGATAGTTCCCATAGCTTTTTTCTCCGGTTGTTTATTATCCGGAAAGTTAATTAATTAAATCGATTTAATTTATAGTGTGCGGCATACCCCCTCTGGTACCGGTTACCCGGCACCATTGACTCTAAGGATAATTACTTATTAGTAATTGATGATTACTTGCTGTAATAATCCCGCGTCTTATTTAAGCAGCATAAGCTTCTTAATAATCACTTCATTGCCTGATTCTATTTTGTAGAAATAAACACCGCTTGCCAACCCTGAGCCATCAAATTTAACTTCGCGGCTGCCTGCTTTAACAAACCCGTTTATTAATTCGGCTTCCTGCTGTCCTAAGGAATTATATACTTTCAGTTTTATATTTCCATCTTCCGGTATGCTGTATCTGATCGTAGTTACCGGGTTAAATGGATTAGGATAATTCTGACTTAATGAAAACTCTACGGGATTATTTACATTAACTTCAGCCTCTTTTGAATATTCATATGTGCCGTTAAAATCAATTTGCTTTAATCGGTAAGAATAATTACCGTCCGGAATGTTTTTATCAGTATAGGAATAAGTCTTTGGTTCGATAACTGTTCCGACTCCGCCGGCAAATCCGATTCTCTCCCAGCCGGCTGAAAGCTGTGAGTTGTTTACCCTTCTTTCAACATCAAATCCCTTATTATTTGTTTCGGTTGCTGTTTGCCAGTTTAATACCACACCGTCTTCACAGGCAGCTGCTGTAAAACTTACTATTTCTACCGGCACGGTTTCCCCTTCCTGCACTGAAAGGATCTGGTTTACACTAACATTATAAAATTTATCTTGAATACCATCAGGCCAATCAATTGAAATAGTATCAATCGTTGATGCATCTCCAAAACCAAAATGTGCAATAATTGAATTTTGACTTGAAGTGCCGCCTCCTGTCTGTGTTGATATTACGCTTGTCTGGCTAACCTGCTGGCCGTTTATTACCGCAGTCGCTTTAAGAACTGCTCCAATGCCCATACGGTTGGAACCGGTACCTGTGCATTTAACGCCGAGCCAGCTGCTGCTGTTTCCGTTATTCAGGAAGAGCCTGTTATTACCGCCGAAATAATTATTTACTGCAACAAAAAGATCAAGATCGCCGTCCTTATCATAATCTGCCCAGCTGTCGCCTTCATTATAATTACCGTTTGCTATGAGGGTTCCTGAAGTAACCTGGCTAAAATTTCCATTCCCGTCATTTAACAGGAGTAAATTATTTCCATCATAAGCGCTTGCAAAGATATCCAGGTCACCGTCATTATCCACATCGATCATTCCGCTTCCGCCGCCGGTATTAATTCCGTTATGAGGAAGTCCGGTCACCCTGGTAAATGTTCCGTTGCCGTTATTATGATAAAGATAAACATCAAATGAAGTATAAGTGAGGATCCCGGGCACCGTTAGTATATCCAGGCAGCCGTCATTATCATAATCGGCCCATGTAACCGAATTAAAATGTTCCAGGTCTGATACACACGGATCCCCGGTGATTTGTGTAAAAGTTCCATCCTGGTTATTGTGGAACAATGAATTATCAGCAGGACCCGAATTTGCCACATACATATCAGGATAACCGTCATTATCATAATCACCCCAGGCACAGGCACTTGAATTTTTATTTTCTGTAACGATTGTTCCTGTAAGTATTCTTGTAAAAGTGCCGTTCCCGTTGTTATGATACAGGAAATTAGCGCTGGTACGATTGCAGACGTACAAATCTAAGAATCCATCGTTATCATAATCAGCCCAGGCAGGACAGGTTGATGATCCGCCGTCTGATACAATAGCTCCTGCTGTAATCTTTGTAAAAGTACCGTCGCCATTATTCCGGTAGAGAAAGTTATTCTCGTTATAATTACAGACAAACAAATCGATGTTCCCGTCATTATCGTAATCACCCCAGCTGCATCCGTAAGAACTTCCGCCGTCATTTACCAGCGGACCTTCAGTTATTTTTTCAAATGTTCCGTCGCCCAGATTTTTATAAAGGAAATTATTTTTGTTGTCGGATTGATTATTAACAACAAAAAGATCTTCATTGCCGTCATTATCATAATCTCCCCAGGCACAACCGTAATTCCATCCGCCGTCATTTACTATTGCACCCTGCGTAACAAGGTTAAATGTCTGTGCGTAATTATTAACCGGCAATATTATAATAACAGAAATTATAAAATGAAGGATGTTTAATTTCCGGGCATTAAATAATATTCCTGTTTTAGAAAGAATTGTAGAAATGGGCATGATGTTTTTCTCCCGCTGTAATTATAGAAAACTATGTTCTTAATATAAATAATTTATTTCTGTGAATTTTATTTACTCCCGTAGCTCAGGTCTCCCGACCTGAGACCCGTACCGTATAAAAGTGGCGTAGCTCAGGTCTCCCGACTTGAGACTCAATTCGTAGCTTCAATCGTACAGTCGCCGAGCGTTTGGGAACGACGGCTGCCGAATGTTCGTAATAACGGTTGCCGAGTGTTTCGGAACGATGACCGCCGAGTGGTTCGAAGCGGAGCGGAGAAATGTACCGAGGCGAGTGGAGAAACGTATCGAGGCAAGCGAAGAAAAGAGGTCTTGAAGAATTAAAGCTGGTAAGCATTAACTGAAAAATTTTTTATTGTCCGCAATGGAGACTTTTTGGAGAGGTCAATTAAAAAAGCTTGAAATTTTACTTTAAGGCCTCATTTGCAGCAGTTACCTGCGCTTTTGAGGCTTGTTTGTTAGAATGTGAAGTGTGCGGTTTAATTTGTCTTTAATCACTTTTTTACTAATTTCCGTCTGCGGTAAAACTCCCCCAAATTTTCTTTTTATTGAGGAATCCATTCAACCGGATTCCTCTTCCGGTTTAATATTTAACAGCATTGAAGGTAATTGTATGAAGAATGCCGTCATAGTTTCTGTTTTCCTCATTCCGCTTTTGTTTTTCATTTCCTGTTCTTCAAATCCTCCGGCAGCGGATCGTACTTACCTAACTCCCGAAATAATGTGCGGCACTGTACAGTTTAACGAGGGCTGCAGTCCAAAACTCGATACTCTGATAAAATTCGGCATTGCACTTATACATCATATGACTTACGAAGACGCGCGGTATACATTCAGCAAGGTAATTGAAATGGATAAGGATTGTTTCTGGGGTTACTGGGGAAAGGCAATGACGCTGGTGCATCCCCTGTGGCCGGATCACCCTTCTGATGAAGATCTGAACCAGGGGTTTGTGCTTTGCCGGAAAGCTCTCAGTCTTGCCGGTACACCCAAAGAAAAGCTTTACGGCAGCGCCATCGCGGCCTACTTCAATGACGGCGCCAATAAAACTGAACCGGAAAGATTAAAAGCATTTGATGCAGGATGGGAACTTGCCGATAAAGAACTGCCCGGCGATATAGAAGCAAAGATGTTCCACGTATTGTCTATGCTCTCTGTGGTTTCACCTAATGATAAAACTTACAAAATACAACGTGAAGCAGGGAGGATATGTGAGCAGGTAATGAAGATCATTCCCGATCATCCGGGTGCGTTTCACTACGCAATCCATGCTTATGATTACCCCCCGCTGGCAATGGATGCTGAAAGAATAGCACAGAACTATTACAAAATTGCTCCGGAACTTCCCCACACTCTGCATATGCCTACCCATATTTTTACACGCCTGGGACACTGGCAGGAATCTGTGGAACTAAACCTGCGCTCGGCAGCTGCGGCAATAAAGCTTCCCGTTAAAGGTATGATATCCGGTCAGTATTTTCATGCACTCGATTATGCTGTGTATGCATACCTTCAGCTCTCTCAGTACAACGAAGCAGAAAGGATCGCAGATCTGCTCGATACATTAAAGGGAACTTTTGAACCGGTTCCCTCAACAGCGTATTCACTCGCTGCTGTTAAAGGACGTATCGCGCTTGAGTACAGGGACTGGGAGAAGGCGGCCCGTCTGCAGCCTCATACAGACTTCCCGTGGAATAAATTCCCGCAGTACGAAGCGCTTATTTATTTTGCCAGAGGGATAGGAGCGGGAAGAAGCGGCGACGCCGGCACCGCGGAGCAGTCATTCCTGAAGCTGGAAGAACTTCAGAATACGTTTAAGAAAACTGAGGCTAACAGGTACTGGATTAATCAGATCCGGATTCAGAAAGAAGCCGTAAAAGCCTGGCAGCTTTTCGCAGTGGGTGATAAAAAAGGAGCTCTAAAGTGGATGATAATGGCGGCGGACCTTGAAGACGCAACGGAGAAACTTCCTGTAACTCCGGGATCGCTGCTGCCGGCAAGAGAAATGCTGGGCGATATGTATTTAGAACTGGACCGGCCCGGGAACGCACTTATGGAATATGAAGCAGCGCTTACCCGCTGCGCAAATCGTTACAACTCCCTGTACGGCGCAATGAGATCGGCTGAAATGACCGGCAGTAAAGAAAAAGTTAAATACTATTCGGCTGCACTGGAAAACATCAATAAATCCACAGGTCCCCCGCGCAGGCAGTTATCTTTGTCGATACGGACGCAGTAAGCCGGCGTTTTCTGGCTCACCCGTATTTTAATGCTTACCCGGAAGGGAAATGAACTATAAATTTGTTAATCGGGGAAAAACTGATTTAAGTCAATGTCCTGCACAAATTGATAGATTATCTTTCATATGGTTATTAAAGTTTTTATGAAGAATAAGGGAAAACAGAAAAATGACAGATACTATTAAAAAAATTGTTCTTACCGATGCTATCGATTATCAGGATGGTACGATTGTAAGCAAGCAGATATTAAAAAAACCTAACGGTAATGTAACTTTGTTTGCTTTTGATAAAGGTGAACAGCTCTCCGAGCATACTTCTCCTTATGAAGCACTTGTTAACATAATCGATGGTGAGATGGAGATAAGGATTGACGGAAATCCTTATATCGTTATGACGGGTGAGTTGATTGTACTGCCGGCTAATGTGTCTCACGGACTTACGGCGACGGCCAGGGCAAAGATGCTTTTGACAATGATAAAGTGAGAACCGGAGGGAGTTCTGGATGCCTCCCGGCTTCCTGTACCTCAAGCTGATATTATTTCGTCGATAAAAGAAAAAAAGTAACAAGCTGGAAGTTGCAAGGAAGAAGATGAGAAGGGAAGAAGATGAGAAGGGAAGAAGATGAGAGGCAGGGAATGTAAGAATGCGCTCATTTTTTTGCCGGCTCGTAGTAAAGAGTCACTGCACCGCAGGTGAATGTTTTTGTTTTTAAGAGTCTAAGATTAATTCTATCCCTGATGTTTTTAAATAACGTCAAGCCGCTTTGACATTTAGCGTTCTTACTTCCGTGGTGCAGTCCGCACCAGCGGATTAGGTCCAATCCTCCTGGTTTTTGGGTGCTTTGATGGAAACACCGCTATAAGGTTGAACATTTTACTCCCGGCATTTATGAACGTGTGAGGCACTCCAGCCGGTACTTTTGCCACATAAGGTCCCTGTACAACGAACGTCGTATCGCCGATCTGGTATTGAACGGTGCCTTCGATCAGTACGTGTGCTTCTTCTACATCATGCACATGGAGTCCGGGGCCGCCGCCTGGGTGCGTCTCGGTGATGATGAACGAGAGAGCATCAAAGCCATATTGATCACCGGTAAGTCGATATGTGAATTCACCAGGTACGCGAAATAGATGGTCCAGCTGGTTAAAATTGAAATAGAGAGCGCCCGGATCATGCGGTTTCCCGGGTGATCGGGTGAAGTCTTTATCAGGCAACTTCTCATGCGTATGGGATGAAACAACACGGCTTGATTTTTCAAAGAGAACAGCTCTGCCGAAGATTACGATTGCGAGCGCAGCCGTAAAGACGACAAACAATATTATAAGTTTTTTAGCTTTCATGTTCGTCATGCTCCTTTTCGTTGCATAATAGATTTTTTAAGATATATGAAAACTTCTGGCTGCCTAACGCCTGACTTCAACGTCGGGAAATACTTCTTTAATTCTTTTTTTCATCTCAGCTGCAATCACCTGCCCGTCTTCACCCTGTCCTTTGAGTTTTTCTATAATGTTGCAGTAACTTTCAAAATCTCTATCCTGGCTTAATTTGAAAACATTGTCCATTTCTTTTACTTCAATTTCAAAAGCTGCAATTGCGTTCATTACTCTTTGCTTAAACTCTAGAGGAAGGTTATCGAAAACCGTTGCGGATTGCTGATCATAATTTTCAAAATGAAGAGATGTCTTTCGAAGTACCTCTTCTAATGCAGCGTTATCCAGGAACCTGATAATGCCTGTTATGTGAACGCTCATATAGTTCCAGGTAGAAGCTATATTCGGATTACTATACCAGGTACCGCTTACATAAGTGTGACGGCCTGTGAAAACAACAAGTACATTTTCATTATGCAAAAATGCTTTATAATGGTCTGTATTTTTCATAATATGTCCAGTCAATATTTTCCTGCCATCTTTTTCTTCAATAAAAACCGGTACTTGAGTAGCAATGGGTTTATTTTCTGAATCGCATCCGGTTAAAAAAGCAAATGGATGCTGATCGACAAATTCTTTGATTACACGGGCATTTTTTTCTTTGTGATAAGGTAGATTATACATAATGAAAATGTTAGATTTTTTAATGATGTTTTAATTTGTTTTTTATTGTTTTGATATTTCAAATCCATTCTAATATCTTAAATTCGCTTTCAATCTTTGCTCATTAAACTTCGGTTCAAAAAGCAAATCAGAAACAAATTCCTTTTTTGACTTCTACATTTCTGCAATCTCTGAAATACATAAGAAGTAACCCATTAAAAACCATAAAGTTTTTTCTTTTCGTATGGGAGACTTATTTGTTTGTACACACAACTTAGAAAATCAAATTCCGGAATAAATTGTCATAAGACAATTAAATATTATTTTATATTTCTTCTTATTCTACTTAATGAGGAAGGTGTTACACCAATATAAGATGCCAAATATTTTTGTGGAATCCTCTGGAGATAAATTGGCTGGTTAATTAAATCAAGATAACGTTTTTCAGCGGTGTCTTTCTGTAATGATGTAAACCTCCTGAGTAAATTCAAAATTACATCTTCCCAGAATTTCCGCATAATTTTTTGCATTTCAGGATATTTTTCATAAAGTCCGGTTAATTCTGATTTATGAAGCGATAAGATTTCTCCATCCTCGATTGCTTCAATAAAATAATCGGACGGCGCTCCGCTTAAGAAACTTGAAAGTTCGATTGAGGAATTGTTTTCAAAAGAAAACCAGACGGTAATTTCAACGTCATCAGCTATATAGTATAGTCTTAAGCAGCCCTTTTCTACAAAGAATATTTTATTACAGACTTCATCTTGCATTAATAAAAACTCCCCTTTACTAACAATCTTTGATTTGAACTTATCTAATAGTTCATCCATCCCCTCTATGGGGATGTAACCATATTGTTCAATGAATTTTCTTAATTCTGATTTCATCAGTCTATTAAATAAATCTATTAAAATATACAATAATGTAAAAAGTATTTTACAAAATATACGCAAGCAGACTTCATCTCATTAACCAATGGCTTCAGCCATTCGAATCCCATACAAACAGAAAGCTGACCAGCTACGAGCTTTAGCTGACTTGCCACGACTTTTAAGTCGCGGATCTATAAAAAATAGAATCCCGGCTTTAGCCAAATTTCGCAGGGGGATCGCATTACACTTTGAGCGATTCAGGCGAATCGCTTTACATTCGGCAGCTGCATGCCTGGTTCTGAATACGCGCCTGCGACGGGACGGGTTCGCCTGAATCGCGTATAGTTCTGCTCTCATTCTTTTCGCTCAATTCAGAGAACTGAGCTGCGCGCACGTTTCAATCTTTAATACTTTTTACTTGTCCCTTCTTACTTTTATCTGTCATTATTCCGTTACTCCATCCCTCCATCTTCTTGCTTTTTCATTTCATAAGCCTTTCCTTTTGCTATTGCAGATGAAATTTGTCCGCAATGATGTGAAATGTGATAAAGTGTGTGTGCAAAAAGACGAATTTTTGTGATGGTTCCGAAAAACGGGGTATCAACTTTTGCAAGCCAATCTTCGTCCGATGTTTCATTTATCAGCTTTTCAAGCGTCAGGTAGCCCTGTTCAACCTGCGCCCGGCTTGTTTCAACATCATATTTCTTTCCGGTATCGGTTTGCGCCAGTGTAGTGTTTACTATATCTGTTTTAACTCCCAGAAACTGAGCGAATGTATTCGTGGTTTCGCCGATATGCCTGTAAATAAATCCCACAGAAGCTGTTTTTTCATTCAATCTGAAGTTTGCATTATCTGAATTTATTTGATTAAGACTGAAGGAACTGGTGAATTTATTTTGCTCCAGCATTTCAAGCAGTATAGCCTTCTGCACTTTTCCGGTTTGTTTCATATTACTTCTTGTTAGTTTCTTTATTTCGGATGTAAACTTACCTGATATAAATACATAATTAAAGATTTAAATGCGACAAGTTTGCGGGTTAATTACGGCAAATATTTTCAGGACTGCTGTTGCCGGAACATTTGATATCAATAATTATACGGATATAATACAATTTCGATTTATTTATTTTCGCTCAGGTTTATTGAGGGTACTCTGAAATCAAGCACCGTTTTGTTCAGCTTTCTATTTGCTTAAAATTATTGAAATGCCGTTGTTAGTATTGCTGCAGACCAGGATTTCTCCGGGGCTCTATAAATTTCACTTTAACCGGGAAAAGAAAGTTACTATATCCTTACTTAATGCTTCCGGTTGTTCCATAGCTGCAAAGTGGCCGCCTGCAGGCAAGTCTGTCCATTGTACGATATTAAATCCTCTTTCAATATATTCACGGGGAGGGAACGGATCTTCTTTCGGCATCCGTACAATAGCAGTAGGAACTTTTACAAAATCATTCTTCCCGAAAATTAAAGGAGCATTACGGCTCTCACTGTACAGTCTTATTGAAGAGTGTATTGTTTCCGTCAGCCAGTAAAGGGTGACATTTGCCAGAAGTTCGTCTTTTGAAAATATATTCTCTAAATTTCCTTTACAATCAGACCATGAATAAAATTTTTCAATTATCCAGGCACATAAACCGGCTGGTGAATCGTTTAATGCATAGGCGAGTGTTAAGGGTTTAGTACTTTGCTGGTGGGAGTAGCTTCCTTCTTTCTCGTACCACTCATTACTCTCTTTTTCATATTGAATTTCATCCGCGGATAATAGGGTGCCGGGTTCTGTAAACGGTTTGTAATAGCTTTCTATATTATTTATATGCAAGCCGATAATGTTTTGCGGAAACTTTAATGCAAGCGACATTCCTATTCCGGAACCAAAATCTCCACCGTGAACACCGAATTTTTCATAGCCCAATTCCTTCATCAGCTTGCAAAACAGATCGCTCATAAACTGTACATTGCAGCCGGACCCTGTTATTTTCTGCGAAAATCCATAACCCATTAATGACGGGATAACAAGATTAAAGGTTAAGTTGAAGTTTTCCGTCAATAAGGGGATCAATTTCATCATTTCTAAAAATGAACCCGGCCAGCCATGTAATAAAATTATCGGTATAGAATCCGGATTTCCCCCTTTTATATGGAGAAAATGTATCCTGCAGCCATCAATTTCAGCAATAAAGTTCGGATAATTATTAATATCATTTTCAATCTTTCTCCAGTTAAACTTATTCGCCCAATAATCTGCAAGCTCCCTCATATAGGATAGGCCGGCTCCAAAGTGCCATCCCGAATTTTCTATTTCATCAGGCCAGCGTGTTTGTACTATGCGGGAACGAAGATTAATTAAAGCTTCTTCGGGAATTTTAATTTGAAAAGGATAAATCGGCATTTTTTGCTGATATTAATATTAATCCGGGAATAATATATAATTATTCCTGATCTTTTAAAGTACTCCTTTTTGATTTAATATTCGCTTTCAACTAATAGTACCGAAACCCGCAGGAATGATTATTTCCCCATATAGCTAATGAGCTACCGGGCATACAGCTTATGCAAAATCACCGATCTCCGACTTCAATTTGTAAAGCGAGACGCCGTTTCGCTTTTTACCGCCAACATCAGATGAGCTTCTGCTGGAGAGATATATCGAATTGTGATTAGCGGTAATTGCCGCAATCTGCCCTCTGATTTGCCGCATATAAGCCTTTTACTAATATTAAATTAAAACTAAGTTCGTTTTGGAAATCAGGATTAAAGTAATGTAAAATTGGAAATTCATCTGAATAAGTTTTGATGATCATGCCTTGTGATTAAATGATGAAAATTTCCAGCGAAAATATTATATAAATAATTTATGAAAAATCATTATGAAAACTATATTTGATAAATGGTCATTATCGGCCCCTTATTTACAGAGCGTCCTTAGGATTGCGGCTGCTTTCATGTTCATAACCGCGGGTACTATGAAATTATTTGCATTTCCGATGGGCATCCCGCCGGCCGGCGGTACTGTCCCGCTGATCTCTCAAATGGGACTGGCAGGTTTTCTTGAAACTTTCGGCGGTTTTCTTCTCTTAATCGGACTCTTTACAAGACCCGCTGCTTTCATATTAGCAGGTGAAATGGCTGTTGCATATTTCCAGGTCCATTTTCCGCAAAACTTCTGGCCTCTCATTAACGGCGGTCAGCCTGCAGTTCTTTACTGCTTTATCTGGCTGTTCTTCTCTGCTGCCGGTGCAGGCCGCATTAGCCTGGATGCATTGAGAAATAAAAGTTTCCGGACGGCACGTACTGATTGAAAAATAGTTATACCTGGTAACTAATAAGTTTATGGACTTTTATGACTGTGACAAAAACTTCTTCGGACCTCGAGTGTTGCTCAATTGTCCCGGTGTAAAAACTCTTGCGGTTGCGGAAAATCATATCGTGTAAAAATTATTTAAGCCGCACTCACTCTACCGGATTGACTTTAAATAATTAATACAATACATTGCTGTACCCCTGTTATAAATCAATAGGGGTACAACTATATATGGAAAAATTAATAGATAAACTGAGAGTAAGCGGGCTGACAAAGAGGGAAGCCCATATCTACCTTGCTCTTCTTCAGAAGAAAGAATTAACAGCGTCCGAGGTTGCCGCGATCATTCCTATCGGCAGGACTAAAATCTACGAGGTTATACCTCAGCTGGTTGCCCGGGGATTCTGCAATGAAATTCAGAAGGACGGAAAAAAAATGTACAGGGCTGTGGAACCAAAGGCAGCTCTGAAGAATCTGCGAAGCGGTTTCCAGGAAGAACTGGAAGAAATATTCAGAAAAAAAGAGCAGATGCTTATTGAAAAGATCGATGCGGTGAGTGAACTGGAAAATAAGCTTGAGGATATTTATTCCAGGAATTCTCAAAAATCGGACGGCCTGAATTATATCGATGTAATAAAGGACATAAACCAGATCAGGAATAAGTGGATTGAACTGCAGAAAAATACGAAGGAAGAGCTCCTCGCTTTTAATAAGGCTCCATATAGTATTAAACATAATAAGAATGCACCACACCAGGAAAGGCTGCTTAAGAGACATATAAAGGAAAGAGGGATCTTTGAATATGGAAGCTTCAGGACAAGGGAGGAAAAGAAGGAATTCTTAGGTATGGTCGAAATGTATGCAGGTTTCGGTGAGGAATGCAGGGTAATAAAAGAACTGCCGATGAAGCTTGTAATTATCGATGAGAAAATAACTATGCTTGCTCTTGACGATCCTGTTTCTATGCAGCCTTCAATAACTACCATGGTTATTTCACATCCAAGTTTTGCAAGAGCACAAAAACAGGTTTTCGAAAGTTTCTGGAAAATATCACGGACATTAAAAGACTTTAAAAAAAGATTTTGAAATTTTAATAATTAAATGATATCCAACTAAACGACAGGTGAAAAAATGAAAGTTGTAATACCGGGTTTCTGTTTCATTTTTGTTCTGCTGGTAAACTGCAGCGTCTTTTCACAGGACTTCTGGGAACCGGCAAACGGACCTTACGGAGGGGGAGTCTATTCTATCGCGGTTAATTCAAACAATGATATTTTTGCAGGGAGCAAAAACGGAGGAGTCTTTTTCTCAAATGATAATGGAGAAACCTGGGTGTTTAAGGGGAACGGACTCATTTCTCCGCTGGTGAATGCTGTAGCTGTTGCCTCTAATGACGACGTCTTTGCCGGAACGCAGGGAGGACTAAGTGTTTCAACGGATAATGGTGAAAGCTGGGAAATGTTAAGTAACGGACTAACAAGCAGTGATGTAATCTGTCTTGCTTTTAATTCTTCGGGAAATATTTTTGCCGGTACAATGGACGGCGGTGTCTTTCGGTCGACTGATGAAGGCCAGAGCTGGACGCAGATAAATAATGGCCTTGGCGATAAGCTGTATGTTCAATGCCTGGCTGTTAATTCTGATGACGATATTTTCGCGGGATCTCTATCTTTTGAATCGGGCGGAAGTATATTCCGGTCTACCGATAACGGCGATACCTGGGTTGAAACAAACGGCACTCTGAATAGTCCCGTTGCAATTTCGATGACGATCAGTTCTTCCGGTGTTATTTTTGTGGGAATGGATTCGTTCGGACTGGTAACGGGAATTGTGCGGTCTACTGATAATGGGGTGAGCTGGACAGTGATAACCAATGGATTAACCACATCAAATAATATAAATGCCCTGGCTATGAATTCGAATGGTGTTTTGTATGCCGGCAGCTACGGCGACGGTGTATTCAAATCGACCGACGAGGGGGACAACTGGACTTCCAGCAGTACCGGACTAACTTCTTTGTATTCAGTGGCGCTTGCGGTCAACTCAAATAACGATATCTTCGTCGGCGATTTCCAGGGCGGCGGCGTATACCGTTCAGCTGATAACGGCGATAACTGGGTTCAGAAAATAAATGGAATATCGGCAACGGAAATTAACGACCTGGTGTTTAACCAGGGAGATAAAAACCTTTATGCAGCCACATCGGGATCAGGTCTCTTTAAATCCCCTGATCAGGGCGGCTCCTGGATAAAATTAAATAATCTGCCTTCATCTTTTGTAAAGTCCGTAGAGGCAAATGCGGATGGGTATCTTTTTGTTTCAACCGGTATAAATAATAATGAAGGAGTTTTCAGGTCTACCGATTATGGTGATAGCTGGACATTGATAAATGATGGGCTTCCGGAATTACTGATAAATGATCTGGCAGTAAATTCGGCAGATAAACTTTTCGCGGCGTGTAATCAGTCGGGGGTTTACAGCTCAACTGATAACGGGGATACCTGGACAGCAGATACTACAAATATGATTTGCCAGGCAGCTAATTCCTTATTCATAAATTCAGGTGGCGATGTGTTTGTTGGGAATACCGGATGCAATGAAAATATCTACAGGTCAACTGATGACGGTGCATCGTGGGAATTGATAAATAACGGGCTCACTTCTATAATGGTTATGGCTATTGCCGGGAATAGCGAAGGCGATATCTATGCAGGCACCATAACCTTGTTCGGTATGGGCGGGGGAATTTTTAAGAGTAAGGATAACGGCGACACCTGGCTGGAAAAATCCGTCGGCCTTACGAATATTGAAGTCAGCACCCTTGCGGTAAATCCTATCGGAGATATTTATGCAGGTACACTCGGCGGGGTTTTCGTTTCAATTGATAATGCTGATTCCTGGAATGAAAATAATGACGGGCTGTATAATCCTGATGTAAGGAAACTGGTGTTCAGTCCCGATGGTGTTTTGTTTGCAGGAACACTTGGGAATGGAATATTCAGAAGTATGAATTCTACTACAGGTATTCAAACCGGTGAGAAAATAAATCCCGCAGAATACCGCTTGAGTCAGAATTACCCGAACCCGTTTAACCCGTCTACAACAATTCATTACTCGGTTCAGAAGGATGGTTTTGTATCATTGAAAATCTATGATATTCTCGGCAGGGAAGCGGCTGATCTTGTTAGTAAGAATCAGAAAGCCGGCGACTATTCAATCAAGTTTGATGCATCAAATCTAACATCGGGAATTTATATTTATACTTTCAGCTCAGGAGGATATACAGAGAGCAGGAAGATGGCTCTCGTTAGATGAGAAGATGAGAAGATGAGAAGGTAAGTTCGTTGCAACCAGTAGCGTAGCTCAGGTCTCCTGACCTGAGATGTTAAGAAGGTGCGAGGATAAGAAGATGAGAAGGCGAGGAGATGAGAAGGTAAGAAGATAAGTTCGTTGCAACCGAAGCGTAGCTCAGGTCTCCTGACCTGAGAGGTTAAGAAGGGGCGAAGATAAGAAGATGAGAAGGCGAGGAGATAAGAAGATGAGAAGGT
>DATFVA010000262.1:0-2784 GCA_035260565.1 Ignavibacteriaceae bacterium
GGCCAGGGTTATATAGGCAAGCAGAAAATAAGAATCGATATCGTTAATGTCATAATTGATCGAATATGCTACTGTCGAAATAAATGTAATTATCAGGAACAACGAAAGTTTCCTTGCTCGGAAAAATGAGACGAAGAGTCCTATGAAGCTTACAATAAGAGTAAATGTAAATTCTGCAGGCAGGTTATTTACAAAATAACTCAGCTGTTTTTTTGCGGCTGCAGTAGATGAGAATAACCACACCTGGTATTGTTTGCCGCTGATGTGTCTCATTATTCTTTCGAGGTCGATTGGATTACCCCAGTTTATCGGCGGATTCTGTGAGGCGCGGATAGGCAGGTAGCTGTAAAAGATCAGCAGCAGCGGGAAGAACAGCAGAAGCATTAATAATATCTGCTTTATGCTAGCGATGTTCGATTTCTCTTTTGAAAAGTACAGGAATGCAATTCCCGGAAGTATAAGTAGTGTTGTCATATGGTTGCTGAAACCCAGCGCCAGTACTGCAGCAAGTATCATCCACGGATTTTTTATTGATGCTGGTTTTCTTTGCCCTGAAAATGTATATGCTTTTATCAGGCACAGAATGATCAGGCTTATAAGAAAGATATGCATCGAATAAACTTCCACCGAGGTGCTCTGGAACCAGAAGGTTTTACTTAGACCCAGCAGAATGCCTCCTCCCGCAGATGCTATATACTTTATAGTTTCGGGAAGTGAAGAAGGCGTTCCCGGTTTTTTAGCTTTGCTTTGCTTTGATTTATTTACGGCCTTTGACTTTGTTTTACTGCCGGAGCCGAATTTATCCAGATTATCGAGAATATATTTTGAAGTATAAACGAAAAGTCCGACTCCAAGACTGCACCATAGTGCTGCTAAAATATTAAGCTGAAAAGCAGTGTTAAACGGCAGGGGAATTTTAGAGAAAATATACCCGGCTAATGTGAAAAGCGGGTACCCTGTAGGGTGGGTTATTCCGGCAAGTGCCTGAGCAGCGGTAAGTTCTCCTGAATCAATCTGGATGATAGTCGGCGCAATAGTTGTTAAATAAATTAAGAAAACAAATAGCCCCGTCAGAACTGCATAGTATTTTTTAAGGAATTCCATTTTTATCTGCCGAAAATTTTAGAAAATATAGAAGAAATATCTTTCATAACTGCAGCTAATTTCTTTTCAAAGATTATCTCAGAACTGAATCCCATTCCAGCCGCAAGTTTCCTGAATTTAGCATCATTCTTAACGATTACGGAGTTTGTATGATTGAAAATATTCTGATTCTTAATTATCAGTGTTTTCAGAAATATATAATCTTCAATTAGTGTCTCAATCGACAAACTGTGTTCAGGGTTAAACCCGGCTAATAGCTCCAAAGTTTTATTAATATTTTTTGCTCTTAATTTTTGAAATAAAAGAGGATTGCAAAGTATTAAATATTGTATAATAAATTCAATATCCGTAATTCCGCCGCTGTTCTTCTTAAGATTAATTACTCCCGGAATCACGCCGCCGGCCGGAAGCATTTTCCTTCTCATTTCTTTAATATCGGATTTTACACTGTCAGCGTTTTCGTTTTTTAGTCTTTTCACCGCCGTATGCACTACGGTTGAGAAAAGTTTTTTATTTCCCGCGGTAAATTTCAGTTTGGTAAGAGCCTGAAGTTCCCAGGTCCTTGCTCTCGAGTAAATGTAGCCTTTATAAGTGCCGGCATCCCAGACAAGCATTCCCCCTTTACCTTCAGGTCTTAACCTGCAGTCGACTGTAACAGGCTTAAATTCCTCCCTTAGTTTAGTTAAGAAATCGATAAATATTTTTTGTTCGCCCGGATGATCCTCAAGATTATCTGTAATAAAGATTATGTCGATATCTGAAGTAAATGTCATTTCGCCTGAACCCAGGCTCCCCATCGACCCGATAAAATAATGGTTAAGGAGTTCCGGTTTTTCATCCAGCCGGTATGACAGAGCTTTAATTCTTTTTTGAAAAAAGGAGGAAATAGAAAAAGACAATTCCCCGGAATTAATAATACCGAGAGTAAATTGTACAGCTGCCTGAAATATGAATTCTTTATAAGTTAAATTATCTGCAGCCGCTAACCTGTTAAACACTCTGCCGGATAGAAAATTTTCGCTCAGCGATTTATCTTCCGCAAAGAGATCCACAGCTAATTGAGAATATTCGCATACAGAAAGAAATGCATGGAAGAATTCTTTTTTACGGAATTCCTCATACCAGATCGATGGAAATTTAGCATGCCTTATAATCCTCACAAAGTTATTCAGGGTTGTTTCCGGATCCTCCGACTTTTTTAGATAGTAAATCAGATCATCGCTGATCTTATCAAAAGCATCCATCGACTGTTTGTCAAATTCTTTATTTCCGAGCAGTCCTTTGCCTTCCCTTAGGTAGGCAATGTCCCTTTCAACAGTCCGGGAATCTGAAAATTTGCTAAGTGAAACATCGGTTATCCTGTTTTGCGGTTCAGCTTTTCCGGTAACAGAGCGGTATATTTTTAAGACTTTTATTCTGCTTTTCTCAACTGCCTCAAGAAAACCAGAAGCATCTCTGAAGCCGGAATAAAAACTTAATTTATTGAGGAGTTCACCTTCGGGGGGGATGAGGTGTGTTTGTGTATCATTCATTAACTGCAGGTAGTGTTCAATTTTCCTGTAAAAAATATATGCTTTCCTCAGCGTGCCTGCTTCATTGTCGGAAAGAAGACCGGCTTTATGTAATTCATCCAGGGCGGTCAGGGTGTTGCCTGAACGGACTGATCCGATCTTTCCGCCA
>DATFVA010000263.1:0-6196 GCA_035260565.1 Ignavibacteriaceae bacterium
AAGAAAGAGTTGTTGATACCTATCCTGGGTGGAATATTTTTCCTGGAAACAATTTCGGTAATTATTCAGCGCGTTTATTTCAAAATAACTAAAAAGAAATATGGTGAGGGAAGAAGAGTATTTAGAATGGCTCCCATACATCACCATTTTGAAATGCTGGGCTGGCCTGAACCCAAGATTGTAATAAGATTTTATATTATTGCAATTATACTTGCCATAATAAGCCTGGCGTCATTTAAGATAAGATAGAACATGAATATAGCTGGTAAAAAAGTAACGGTAGTAGGTGCTAAAAGAAGCGGTGTCGGGGCTGCAAAGCTGATCACCCGGCTGGGCGGTAAAGCATTTGTTACCGATTCGGCATCGGCAAAAGCCGTGAAGGAATTTACAGATACTCTTCAGGCTAATAAAATAGCGTTTGAAACTGACGGTCATTCGGAAAAAGCTTTTGATTGCGACTTAATGGTGGTCAGTCCCGGTGTGCCGTCAAATGCTGAAATCATAAAGACAGCAGAATCAATAAAAATAATGATCGTTGGTGAGCTTGAACTTGCAGCCTCTGTCTGTAAAGGCAATATAATCGCTATTACCGGTACTAACGGGAAAACCACTACAACCAGTTTATGCGGACATCTGTTTAACGTCTGTGGAAAGAAAACATATTTAGCTGGTAACATCGGGTTTGCATTCTCTGAAATCGCTCACGATGTAAAAGAAGATGAATTTGTAGCACTTGAAGTTTCAAGCTTTCAGCTTGATCTGATTGAGAAATTCAAGCCGAAGATTGCAATGATATTGAATATTACTCCCGATCATCTGAACCGCTATGAGAACAAACTTGAAAATTACGTTAAGTCAAAGCTTCAGATTTATAAAAATCAGGATGAAAATGACTTCCTTATCCTCAATAAGGACAATGATCTTTTAATGAATTCAATAAAGAAGCATAAAAGTAAATCATATTATTTCTCATTAAAAGAAACACTTAATAACGGTACTTATAATTCAGATGAGGACATCTTTTTCAACGAAGAAAGTGGTCTTAAGTTCAGCTGTAAAGTTTCTGATATAAACCTTATCGGCGAACATAATATAGCTAATGCAATGGCGGTAATAACTGCTGCTAAAATATTCGGCCTTGATAATCAGCAGATCATAAAAGGATTGAGAACATTTGAGGGCGTTGAGCACAGGCTTGAATTTGTACGCGAGATAGAGGGCGTAAAATATATTAATGATTCTAAGGCAACGAATGTTGACTCTGTCTGGTATGCTCTGAAGGGATTTCCCGGACAGATATTCCTGATCCTCGGCGGACAGGATAAAGGCAATGATTATAACCGGATAAGACCGCTGGTGCTTGAAAAAGTTATTAAAATTTATGCTATCGGCTCATCAGCCGACAAAGTATTCAACTTTTTCCATAAAGATATTAAAGTTGAAGTAAAGCAGACTATGGAAGATGTCGTGCATGCTTCAAACCTTGAAGCAAGGCCCGGAGACATAGTATTACTATCGCCTGCCTGTGCAAGTTTTGATATGTACGATAATTATGAACATCGTGGAAGAGTATTTAAAGAAGCAGTAAATAAACTATAATGAAAAAACTGGCGTTAACAATATTTCTGGATGCATTCGTATTAACCCTTCTCGGCTTGGTGCTTGTTATGAGCGCAAGCAGTACATATAGTGCTTTCAAGTTTGATAGTCTGTTCCATTTGTTCAACTCGCATTTCTTTAAAGTTATCGCGGGAATATCCCTTATGGTAATCTTTGCAATGATACCTTATGAGATATATAAAGAATTCAGTAAGATGGTATTAATCAGTGCAGTCGTTTTACTTGTAATAACCTATCTGATTGCTCCTGATATTAAAGGGGCAGGAAGATGGATTAACCTTGGGTTTATGACTTTTCAGCCTGCCGACTTTGCAAGACTTGCTCTTGTAGTTCACCTTGCGGCATTGATTGAAAGCAAAGGGAAGGAGATTGAGGATTTTAAGCATGGCTTTGTTTATTTGTTTATATGGGTAATAATGGTCGCAGCACTGATTTTCATTCAGCCAAATCTCAGCAACGGTATTCTCGTTCTTATTATATCACTGACGATATTATTCGTCGGCGGTGCTAAGTTAAAACATATACTCGGTTCAATAGGTATCTGCACTCTCTTTGGCGGAGCAGGTGCAATGATATTTTCTCACTCACGTGAAAGGATTTTAACTTTTATTCACAGTTTCAGTACCGGCGGGGATATAAATCTCCAGGTGAAACAGGCTTTATTGGGTTTGGGCAGCGGCGGTATTCTTGGTGTTGGTATGGGCCACAGCAGACAGAGCAATCTATTCCTTCCTGAGGCATATGGTGACTTTATATTTGCAATCCTCGGGGAAGAATTAGGGTTCATTGGTTCAGTGATAGTTCTATTTGCTTATCTCGTTCTCTTTGTGGCAGGGATTCTGATTGCAAAAAAATGTAAAGATGTGTTCGGGCAGCTCCTTGCATTCGGAATTTCAGTCTCGGTGCTCGTTAATGCGTTCATTAACGTTGCTGTGGCTACAGGACTTGTGCCGACTACAGGTCTGCCGCTCCCATTTATAAGTTATGGCGGTACATCCCTGATATTTATGTGCATTTCAACCGGTATCCTTGTGAATATCGGAATGTCAAATGCTATGGTTCAGAATAAAAACATTAACCAGGCAGCTTCAGATATGAGAATAAACTAATGACGGCCTCTAAAACAGAATACAGATTTTTATTTGCGGGCGGCGGAACAGGCGGTCATTTATTCCCGGCAGTTGCTGTTGCGGAAAGAATAAAAGCGAAACTTCCTGAAGCGGATATCTTGTTCGTCGGCACCAGGACTAAAATTGAAGGAACAGTGGTTCCTAAACTCGGTTACAAATTCAGGTCTATCTGGATTAAAGGATTTTCAAGAAGCTTTAATCTCGAAAATATTCTTTTCCCGGTAAAACTGATTGTATCTTTGCTGCAGTCTTTATTTATTAATATGAGTTTCAGACCAAAGGTCGCTATCGGTTCAGGAGGATATGTCTCAGGCCCCGCTATCTGGGCCTCATCCGTGATGGGAGCAAAAATTATTTTGCTTGAACAGAATAGCTACCCCGGTGTTACGACCCGTCTGCTTGAGAGATATGCAGATGAAATACATATAAGCTACAGCGATTCTGTAAAATATTTGAAATCGAAAGGAAAGATCAGGATTACCGGAAATCCGGTCAGAGAAAATCTTAATAAATCTGATAAGGAATCGGCGCTTGGCTATTTCAACCTCAGTCCCGCGCTTAAGACAATATTAATACTGGGCGGCAGCCTGGGTGCACATTCAATCAATGAGGCCGTGGCAGGATCTCTTGCATCTTTTAAGGAAAAGAATCTGCAGGTCATATGGCAGACCGGAAGCAGCTATTATGGAAAGTATAAAAAGCTTGCAGGTGAAGGAATTGTTATTTCTCCTTTTATTGAAGATATGAACCTTGCCTATTCGGCTGCGGATATAGTGGTTGCAAGATCAGGTGCAACTACAATTGCTGAACTGCTGGTACTTGGAATACCATCTGTTTTGATTCCTTCGCCTAATGTGGCAGAAAATCATCAGTACTATAACGCTAAGTCTCTTGCAGATGAAGACGCAGTGATACTTATTGAAGATAAGGACGTGAAGAATATTTTGACGGAAACAATTATTTCAACAATATTTGATCCGGTTAAATTAAAAGTTTTGAAAATTAATTCGCAGAAGCTCGGCAGACCTGATGCTGCTTCTTTAATAGCGGATAGTGCTATAAAATTTGCAGTCTCTTTATGAGTAAAGATGAATTAAATAATTCAGAAAAGTTCAAGTATAATATGTCTTTTTATTATCAGTCCACTATAATTTATTTCGTGGTATTCGCACTTTACCTGGTTATCCGCGGAGAATTCGTAGAGGAAACTTTTACCCTGATAACAAGAGATCCTATAATCTACCTGCTGGGAGCTATTGTGGTTATTTCGTTAGTAAGTCTGCTCTTTAATATTTACAAAAATAAATACCTTGAGGTAAATGCTGATGGAATTTCTTTTGTAACAAGATCGGGTGAGAAGAAAATTCTAGTGAGTCAGATTCAAAGGATTAAGATCTCAAGACAAAGAGAAAGAATTCATAACCACGCATTCAGACTTGTCAGGATAAAGCTGAAAAACCGGAGACGTTCGGTAATAATAAGACCATATGATTATGAAAATGAAGAAAGACTCTTAAGTAGATTTGAGGAACTGAAAGGCAGAGTTGAAGCGGTATAATGTTTAAGAATATTCACAGAGTACATTTTGTTGGAATTGGCGGTATCGGTATGAGCGGCCTGGCAGAGATACTTCTGAGCCAGGGGTTTGAAGTATCCGGTTCTGACAGGGCTCTGACTGAGGTTACGGATCATCTCTCCAAACTCGGCATAACAATCTATGAAGGCCATTCTCCTGAGAATCTGAAAGATGTTGATGTACTGGTATATTCTTCTGCCGTAACAACTGATAACCCCGAGGTAAAAGCAGCCATCGAAAGAAAGATTCCTGTTATTAAACGTGCAGAAATGCTTGCTGAATCGATGAGAATGAAATATGGAATTGGTATTGCCGGAACTCATGGGAAGACTACTACAACATCAATGGTCGGACTGACGCTGACTGAAGGTAATATTGATCCTACTATTATTGTGGGAGGTAAACTAAGCGGACTGGGCGGAACAAATGCACGGCTGGGACATGGTGAATTTATAGTGGTTGAAGCCGATGAATTCGATAGAACTTTCTTAAAGCTTACTCCAACTATTGCAGCATTGACAACGTTGGAGACAGAACACCTCGATACATACCGGGATCTTGATGATATAAAGGCAGCTTTTACAGAATTTGCCAATAAGGTTCCGTTTTATGGATTCGTAGTCCTTTGTCTCGATGAGCCGGGATTGCAGGATATTATTCCTTCAATCAATAAAAAGATTATTACATATGGTCTTACTCCTCAGGCGGATATCCGCGCCATAGATATTATACACAAACAGTTCTCAAGTGAGTTTACTGTAAAGTATAAAGGAGCTGATCTGGGCAGAATCAAATTAAATATTCCCGGTATCCATAACGTTAAGAATGCTCTTGCAGCTGTAATAATTGCAAAAGAACTTGAAATAGACTTCCAGGTAATTAAGAAAGCGCTCGAATCATTCTCGGGGGTCTATAGAAGATTTGAAATAAAATATAATAAAGAAATTTTAGTCGTTGATGATTATGCACATCACCCCACAGAAACAAGTGCAACACTTTCAGGCATTCGGGCAGGTTGGGATAGAAGGCTGATTGCCGTCTTTCAGCCGCATCTTTATTCAAGGACGAGAGACTTTTACCAGGAATTCGGGAGAAGCTTTCTTAATTCAGATATATTCATCTGCACCGATGTGTATCCGGCCCGTGAAGAGCCTATAACCGGGGTCACCGGTGAAATGATTGCTGATGCGGCTAAGAAATTCGGACATAAGAATGTGGTGTATGTTCCCGATAAGAAAAAAATCCCTGAAATACTGAACGGATTAAAAAAAGCTGATGATATTATCGTTACCATGGGAGCGGGCGATATATGGAAATACGGAGAAGAGTTCGTAAGGATGCTTAAATGAAAGGCGAAACAAGAAGTAAAATATTAGGACTCCTGGTCTTTGTTATCCTGATCAGCTGGATATTATATCTTTCTTTTTCTTCAGAACGGAATGAACCGGGCGGGAAAATAAAGAGCATATCAGTAACAGGAAATAACCTGCTTAATGAAAATGATTATCTTTCTTTTGCCCGGCTGAATAACGGCGGGTTACAAAACATTACGCTGCCGGTAATCAAATCCAGGCTGGAGAAACATCCTTATATAAAGAGAGCTGATGTGGAATTCAGCGGTGATAACCAGGTTCATATAAAGCTTAATGAAAAGAATATCAAAGCTGTTCTTGCCGGCAGCAACCGGCTGTTCCTTGCAACAGACGAATTTGAAATACTCTCATTTATCACGGATACTAAGATAAGCGATGTTCCGGTTGTAACGAATCTCAGTAATGATATATTAATAAAGAATAATGAAATACTTAAGACCCCGGGACTGGTAGATGCTTTTAAAATCATAGATGCTGAAGATTTAACAAATGAAGAA
>DATFVA010000264.1:0-3814 GCA_035260565.1 Ignavibacteriaceae bacterium
ATTTGTCCGTTCACATCATCATATTTAATTAAATCCCTTTGCTGTATATTTGTTAACAAATTATAGTATAAAAACTTGAAATTATGGCCGACAATATTTCCCCTGTTATTCTAACCGCCCTGGAACTTGAAGTACATTTCGGCGAACAGATCATTTTAGATAAAGCGTCTCTAAGTATTCACGAAGGTGACAGGATTGGTCTTGTTGGAAGAAACGGTGCTGGAAAATCAACTTTCCTGAAAATTATTTCCGGACTCCTGGACCCTGATTCCGGTGAAGTAGCTAAAAAGAAAAACCTTGTAATCGGGTTTCTGTCGCAGGAATTTACTCTGGATGAAAGCAGAAATGTCTATGATAATATTCTCTCAGGGGCAGTAAAAGAGCTTGAATTGATTAAGGAATATGATGGTACACCGTTCGACTCCCCGCGGAAACATCATCTTGAAGAAACTATCCTCCGCCTTGATTCCTGGAACCTTGAAAAGAGAATTAAAGTCCTTGCCAAATCCCTGGATGCGCCTGAGATCAGCAGAAATGTTTCTACCCTTTCCGGAGGAGAAAAGCGGCGGGTTGCACTCTGCCGTGCACTGATCTCAAAGCCCGACCTGCTGATCCTGGATGAACCGACGAACCATCTCGATACAAACTCTATCGAGTGGCTGGAGGATTTCCTTGCAGGGTATAAGGGAACCTGCGTTTTTGTTACTCACGACCGTTACTTTCTCGACAGGATAGCCAATCGAATTGTCGAACTCTCTTCGGGCACATTCTATTCACACCCGGGAAATTATACAGACTACCTGGTAAATAAAACAGAGAGACAGGCAGTTAAGGAAGTTGAGGAACGCAAACGTCAGCAGTTCCTGAAGCGTGAACTGGAATGGGTGAGACGAGGACCAAGGGCAAGAAGAACCAAAGCTAAAAGCCGGCTTGATAGTTTTTATGAAATTTCCGCTCAGTCAAATGCAGAACCGGAACTGGATGTTGATCTCATTATTCCTCCCTCTGAACGGCTCGGTAAAAAGGTGGTTGAGCTTAAAGATGCAGGGATAAAGATTGGCGGCAGGATCCTGTTTGAGCATTTTAACTTTAATTTTGAAGCGGGTAAGAAAATCGGCGTGGTAGGTAATAACGGTGTTGGAAAGACCACCCTGCTGAAAATGATTTTAGGTGAAACTTCGCCTTCTAAAGGAGAAATTGAAATTGGCGAGACGACTGATTTCAATTACGTAGACCAGTCGCGGCTGCTGTTAAATGATGATGATTCTGTAATTAATGCAATTGGTGAAGGAAATGAGACTATCAAATTCGGCCGGCATCGATTAAGTGTGTGGACATATTTAAGACGATTTCTTTTCTCAGATGATAAAATCAATACTCAGGTAGGTAAACTATCGGGCGGAGAAAAAAGCAGACTTACTCTTGCGAAAATATTAGCCAGGGGCGGAAATTTCCTGCTGCTCGATGAACCGACAAATGATCTTGATCTGCCGACCCTGCGTATACTTGAAGAAGCTCTCATATCTTTTGAGGGGTGCGTTGTTGTCGTTAGTCACGACAGGTATTTCCTTAACAGGGTATGTGAAGGAATACTTGCACTGGAAGGAAATGGGGAAATATATTATAGCGAGGGTAACTACGATTATTATATCAGTAAGAAGAAGAGAAGGCAGCAGGAGGAGATTGAATCAGAACCGGGAATAGTACAGGAACCTTCCCCCGTCCGGCAGCGCCCTAAATCAAAACCCAAAAAGCTTAGTTATAAAGAGAATCTTGAACTGGAGCAGATTGAAGAAAAAATAATTGACGCTGAATCTGAAGTTGAAAAAATAGAAAAGATATTTACCTCTCCCGATTTTTATCTGAAATATGCGGACCAGACGAACGAACTGAACCGGCAGCTTGAAAATGCCAGATCTAAAATAAAGCAGCTTTATGATAGATGGGACGAACTGGAAAGAAAGAAGGAGGAATTATCTTAAGAATCCGAATCTTCAGGCGAATCTGAGAATTTTTTCTTTTTACTCCCTTTATAACTGTCGATCTGCAGAAGTACCCCCTCAAGTTTTCCATTGTCAAGAGGAACCCTCCGCGTGGTTCTTAACCCGATGTTTTTACGCAGTTCAGGATTCCCGGTATAAATAAAAGCTGAAGTGCCTGTACATTTCGTTTTGAGAAAGTCTCCTAACTCCTTGTAAAGTGCCTGTACTTCCTCTTTTTCACCTAGCCGGATTCCATATGGCGGATTAGTGACCAACGTTCCGTTCTCAAAACTGTCTGTCTCCTGAAATGATCTACGGGCAATCCAAACAGAATCAGAATAAGGGAGATGAGAGAGATTTTCCCTCACCACATCTAAGGCTTTCACAGATTTATCAGTTCCACTTATAACATTTTTGGGCAAAGGGCGTATCTTATTATCATAGTCTTGCTTAATACTCTTCCAGGCATCACTGTCAAATTCAGGCAGATTAAAAAAACCGAACTTTTTACGCAGGTATTGAGCAGGTATTCTGCAGAAATGCATCAAGGCTTCGCAGAGGATTGTACCGGAGCCGCACATTGGATCCCACAAAGGATTTTCACCTTCCCACTTACTTATCCTTATTATAGCCGCAGCAAGGGTCTCCTGCATCGGAGCTTCACCTGCCAGCAGTCGGTATCCCCTTTTATGAAGAGAATCGCCGGATGTATCAAGGCTGATTACAGCAGTATCTTTTTCTATATGAAGGTTAAAACGGACATCGGGATTAACGACTTCAACATCGGGACGTTTGCCGTATTTATCTCTGAAGTAATCGGCTATTCCATCCTTAAGGCATTGTGAAGCATAAAGGGAATTGGTTATCCTGCTTTTGGATACAGAAGAGCTTATTGCAAATGTTTTTTTAACTGAAAGGAAATCCTCCCAGTGTATTTTCTTCGCTCTTTGGATCAGAATATTTGTGGTATGACAAGGGAAAGTTACCAGCGGAGCCAATACTCTTGATAAAAGCCTTGATGTATAATTTATTTTGTAAATCGTTGCAATATCAGCATTAAAATAAACGCCTTTATAATCCGGCTTGATATCAGTGGCACCTATTTCAGCCAGTTCTTCTCCGCACAGGTTTTCCATCTTACCTGTTGCCTGCCCAAAGTAACCCTTTTCCAAATAATCGTACATAGTATTAAGATCTTAGTCAGTTATTAATAAAGAATAAATCACCGAATCCAGGAATTTCCCGTTAAAATAAAAGTTTTCCTTAAAATATGCTTCCTGCTTAAATTTATTTCTCTCCAGAAGCCTGATAGATGCCGCGTTACCTGGATTAACATTTGCCTCAATTGAATGAAGCTTCATAATATTAAACCCGTAATCAATCACCTCTTTAATAGCCTCCTGCATTATACCTTTTCCCCAATAATCAGGAAGCAGATTATAACCCGCTTCAGCCCTGTAATGTTCTTTCTGAATATGCCAAAGGCAGATTGTCCCGATTAACAGAGGTTTGTCCTTCAATGCAATCCCCCAGGTAACAGCTTCAGTATTCTTTTCAAGCTCAGTTATTTTTTTGATAAATTCATACGCATCATCCAGAGATTGTGCAGGAGCTTTGTCGAGATAACGCATCACTCTTTCATCCGAGCGAAGCACAAATATTTCATTAATATCTTCATTATTGATCTGACGCAGAAGCAGTCTTTCAGTTTTGATGATCGGGAAAGGACTGAAATTTAAGTTAAGCATATTATCTCAAAGCTAATTCTTTAATATCGTTTACTTCAAGTATTTTTTTATCATAACCTTTTATAACTGAATTGATCATTGCCT
>DATFVA010000265.1:0-5610 GCA_035260565.1 Ignavibacteriaceae bacterium
TTCCGCCAGCATAACGGCGCAACCGTATCTGCCTGAATCCATTTAATCCTTTAGATCTGTGTCCCATTTCCCTTTTTTAAAAAGCAAAAGCCCCTTTTCCAGGGGCAATCACTTTTGTATGGGGAATTTACTTGTAATTATTGTACAGCAAAAATGCTGTTCATAATATCGGCGCCGGCAGACCGGAAATTCAGAATTGCTCGTTTCATTAAAAATGGCTTTCCCTGGGTTCCCTTCACTGCCGGCAAAATCTGTATAGCTTCCAGCGGGAATCGCTGTTTCGCTAAACACTATTTACAATATTTGAAATAACAAAATCCTGTCACCAAATACATTTCCAAAACTTACTTACAAAAGTAGCAGAATAAATTAATTATGAAGTGATTAAAGTCATGAGAATTTTGAGGATTGCGGATTGGCAAATGAGCGAGTGCGAATTATCTGATCACTCATCCCCGCCTTCAACTATACTCAGCTCTTCTGCCCAGACAAGTTCGCAGGCACCTCCGCCTGTGTCATCTCTTCGGAGGGAACTTTTCCAGTGCCAGCCATCTTTCCCTTTTACAGAAACTAAATAACCTTTCATTTCTATTATGCATCCTTTGTAAAGTTTATCGAGAGTTTCTTCAACTTCATCGTTTGCCGGAATTATATGCATATTAGAACTGTGAGTCATTATCTCTGATGCCGGAATAATCAGGTGATCGGCTTTCCACCGGTACCAGCGGTTGCTCTGACTTATATCGAGTCCGTCAACTATTACCTGGTTCGACATTTGTCCCCACCCCAGTGCAAGATCCATCGGCGAGAGATCACTTTCTTTTCCCACTGAGAAACTATTGGTGCTCAATACGAACGCTTTAATTTTAAATTCTGCCAGGGGAGTGATTGTGTATTCATCTTTCTCCCACGATGCAGGATTAACTACGGTTGTCTGTCCAGGATCGTCGGGACAAAGCACCCCCGGCTGATGCTGAAGCTCTTTCTCCGGCCAGTAACTGTAAACAAGTATGGCCGCAACCGCAATGATAATAACAATTGAAAATTTCTTCATGGATTTTTTAGTTCACCTTAACAAATTAAATGCCAGCAGCGATAATGCAAAATAATGTAATTTACAATAGTTCATTCGTAAATTTGTATGCGTAATTCTATTCAATAACAATAAAATTACCATCAGGCAGCAATCGCCGGTGTTCGAGTGTATATGAAGGGAATTATTTAAGCCCGAATTATGTTTAACATTTTAGAATCTAATAAATCAGAAAGAACTAATTGTTATGAAGATATATATTTTAATTTTATTGTTAATTTCAGCTGGTAATATTATGTCTCAGAAAGCAAACACTCAACCGGTGACGGTAAAGCACGTTAACCTGGAAAAATACACTGGTCTCTGGTACGAGATAGCAAAGATACCCAACAGGTTTCAGAAACAGTGCATCGGTAATACAACTGCACGTTATTCGTTGAATGCTGACGGCACAATAAAGGTTGTTAACAGCTGCAGACAGGAAGACGGAACAATGGATTCTTCTGAAGGCCTGGCTAAAGTAGTCGACACAGCATCAAACTCAAAGCTTGAGGTAAGTTTTGTAAGTATACTCGGGATCCGTTTGTTCTGGGGTGATTACTGGATTATAGGACTTGCAGACGACTATTCATATGCCGTAATCGGAACACCAAACAGAAAATACGGATGGATCTTAAGCCGTACCAGAAATCTTCCAGAGGACAAATTAAAGCAGGCATACGAAATTCTGAAGCAGAACGGGTACGATCCGAAGAACTTCATTTCGACTGATCAGACCTAGCCGCAGGGGGAGAAGGATGGAGGCGCTGCATTCGAAAAACTCGATTACCGCAAGTAACGAGTAACCAGGAAGATCCGCTTCTAACTAATCACTCCCTACTGATTTCTGCTTACTGCTTGCACCCGCCTTCACGTGCAGAGTCACCGGTATTATCTGATACCCTGCCTGCGGTTTAAAGTTTTCATCTGTCTGAAGATCTATTACTTTTAATGCTTCGGCATCGCCAAGACTATTTGTAAGTGATTATACCGCAGAACCTGCAAGACCGAATATCCATCCGGCTGCTGCGGCATTATCCCTGTTCCAGCTTTTATAGGGAATAGACACTGCACCGGGATCTCCAGGCTTTTTGTATCAATATAAATTTCACCCAGTTTACCCGTGTCAATAGTGAAAGTTATCTCCGGCATATCTACTCCTTCCAATAAACCCCGCATCGCTGATAGGCGGGTTTGTGCCCAAACTCTGTGAGACCTGTGCAACTCTTCCTCCTAACGGCGCAGCCGTCCTCGACCACCCCTCGCGAAACCTTTATGCAAAATCCGGGAACGCCACACTGCGTTGCTTGCCCGCATCAGGCGGGGTTCGCCCCATTACTCCACTTCTCCCCTACTCCTCGGGAATTCCATAAAATATACACTTTAAACTTGAGCTTAACCCCGCCGTATCATATTTTCCATCTTAATCTTAAACAAGAATCTGCAAGAAACAATTATGTACCTATTCGTAATCATAATAATACTCCTCATCCTCCTCTTTGTATATCTCTACAACCGTCTCGTCCGGCAGCACAACGTTGTTAAGGAAGCGTGGAGCGGGATTGACGTACAGCTGAAGAGAAGGTACGATCTTATTCCCAATGTAGTTAATGCGGTTAAAGGTTATGCGGCGTATGAGAAGAAGCTTCTGGAGGAAATTACAACACAAAGGACAAAAACCATGCAGCTTAACTCGCCGGGCGAGAAAGCAGGACCCGAATCGGAATTATCCGGTATGCTTAAAAATCTTTTTGCCGTAGTTGAAAATTACCCCGACCTTAAAGCCAACCAGAATTTCCTTGACCTTCAGCAGCAGCTTACGGAGGTAGAAGATCAGATCCAGTATGCAAGGAGATATTATAACGGGGCTGTAAGGGATTATAATATCACCGTCGAATCCTTTCCCTCAAATTTAACTGCTTCGCTCTTTAATTTTAAGAAAGAAGAATTCTTTGAAATTTCACTGGCTACAGAACGGGAAACACCCAAAGTCGGATTATCATAAAATGAAAAAAACATTACTATTGGTTCTCCTGGTGCTGGCGGCAGTCCCCTCCATATTTGCTCAGCAGGAGAAAATCTATTCATACCACAGCGATATTGTAATCAATAAAGATGCTTCAATGATTGTGACCGAAACAATCAAAGTTAAAGCTTTGGGCATCGATATAAGAAGAGGGATCTTCAGGGATTTCCCGACAACCTATGAAGATGCATACGGCAATAAGGTCGTCGTTGATATGGATATCATCGGTGTGTACAGGGACGGTCAGCCCGAGGATTACCATACAGAGTACCACGATAACGGGGTTAGCATTTACGCCGGAAATAAAGATGTATATCTCGATCCGGGAGATTACACATATAAAATAATTTATAAAACCAACAGGCAGCTCGGTTTCTTCGGCGATCATGATGAGCTTTACTGGAATGTTACAGGAAACGGCTGGGTGTTCCCGATGGAAAATGTTTCTGCGGCAATAACTCTGCCCGAAAATGTACCGGCCGGTGAATTAAAATATTACGGGTATACCGGCATACAGGGTTCGCGTGAAAAAGCGCTTGCCTCCCATATCTCCGGTGCAGGCATGGTCACCTATGAGACTACACGCCCGCTTGGCTCCTATGAAGGACTGACCATAGTGCTGGAATTTCCTAAAGGAATTGTTGCGGAACCGGCGGGACTGCAGAAATTAGGATATTTCGCCCAGGACAATCTCAGTGAAATAATAGGACTTATAGGACTCCTTGTTATATTTTTATACTATATCACAGTATGGAATAAAGTCGGCAAGGATCCTGACAAGGATGTTATTATTCCTCTCTTCACTCCCCCTGACAACCTTTCTCCTGCTGCAGTGCGTTACATCAGCCGAATGGGTTACGATAATAATGCCTTTACAGCAGCAGTCATTAATATGGCTGTAAAAGGATATATTAAAATTAGGGAGACCGATGGTAAATATTCCTTGATAAGACTTAAGAGCGATACTTCGGCCTTAAGCACGGAAGAAAAGAGAATTGCTGAGAAGCTCAGCTTCTCAAAAACGGCGGGTGACAGTGTGCAGGTTGAGGATGCATTAAAACAGCTTAATACTTATACAAACAGTAATAACTTTTTTGCGAAAAAAATATCGGGAGCTATTACTTCTGTTATTCAGAATAAATTAAAGACCATACCCCGGAAGGAACAATCACCCGGTGAGGAATATGAACTGGAGTTAAAGAATACCAACCATACAATATTCAGCAGCGCCATAAGTTCCTTAAAGAAGGAGCTGAAGACTTCCTATGAAAAAACATATTTCATTACTAACAGGAAACAGTTCGTAATAGGGGCTGTGATCTCTTTTGTGTTTATTCTGCTGAGCATATCGATGGGTCACGGTGAACAGGTGTTTATGCTTGCCTGGATATCGATATGGAGCCTTGGCGTTGGCGCCCTTCTGATAAATCTGTTAAGAACCTGGAAGCGCTTGTTCGCAGGCGGTAAGTTTAAAGCATCCCTGATCGGTACAGCGATATTTTCATCATTGTTTGCTCTTCCTTTTGTAATCGGTGAGATTGCGGGGATTTATCTCTTCTATAGCTCCGGTTCATTTCTTTCGGGCATCATCGTCGGAATAATCATATTCCTGAACGTACTTTTTTATCATCTGCTTAAAGCACCTACACTGCTCGGAAGAAAGGTGCTGGATAAAATAGAAGGCTTCAGGATGTACCTCTCCACAGCAGAAAAAGACAGGCTTAATTATTTTACACCGGTTGAGAAAACACCTGAGCTTTTTGAAAAATATCTTCCGTTTGCATTTGCTTTGAACGTTGAACAAAAATGGTCGGAGCAGTTTTCCGATGTACTTGCAAAAGCGGCGCTCGAACAAAATTACTCGCCTGCATGGTATTCCGGTGCAGGCTGGAATGGCTTTGATGCATCCGGGTTTACATCATCATTCGGCAGTTCATTTTCAGGTGCAATATCGTTTTCGTCAACTGCACCTGGTTCCAGTTCCGGCAGCGGCGGCTCATCCGGCGGCGGTGGAGGCGGTGGAGGCGGCGGCGGCTGGTAGAATGGTTTGGTATGATCTATCCATCCTCGTTAATGTCGTACCCTGACTTGAAAATTGTCATTTCGAACCCCGGCAAATATAGTTCCAACTTTAAGCCGGGGCTGAGAAATCTTACTTCTCCCTTGTTCCTTTTATCTTTTCCTTCTCCCTTGTCACTTCCCCCTCCTTACTCCTTACTCCTTACTCCTTACTTCTTACTTTTTACTCCTTACTTCTTACTTATTCCTTGTTCCCTGTTCCTTGTTCCTTTTATCTTTTTTCTTGTCCTTCTTCCTTCCCTTTGTGCCCTTTATTTTCAGACGGCGAAGTTGAGTCCGGGAATTTTTTGTCAACAAGACTCAAAGAGATTACTTTGTCATTTCGAACATCCGACGTAAGGAGGATGGAGAAATCTTAATTTATTAATCTAGCCGGGGTGAGAAATCTTACAGTGATCGTGGTACTCCTGGCTCAGGTCTTCGTCAACCTCAG